>JAKZVK010000937.1:0-3060 GCA_047516085.1 Bryobacterales bacterium | reverse complement strand
GCAGATACAGCCCACGCGCCTCGATCTCGGCCAGGTGGTCGATGACGGCGCCTTGCAGGTGCCGTTCGTGGCGGACCAAGTTCCTGGTCTCCCGCAGGAGCTCGCGGTCGGAGAGGGCGCCGACGGTGGACGTGATGGCGGGCCGGGTGGCGGCGGTGAGAGGTGCGGTCTTCATGCCATAAATATACTACCGGTTTTGAGATACACGTATTCTACCCGTCCAGGGCCGGTGATGAATCTGCGCGCAGCGCGCGCTGAACCGGGCGCTGCACAGCCGAAGGGACACGTGAGCTTTCCGGAGGCCGGAAGGGGCTGGAACGTGCGGTGGCGGGTCACCTCGCAAGCGCAAAACCCCGTCAAGTCCCCGCGGCAAGATTTCCCCGGCTTTCTTGACGCCGCGCGTGCCGCAATGCCGCCGGCAGGGTTCAGGAATCAGGAGCCGTGAGCCTCGCCGCGGCGGAGGACGTCATCCACTCCTCCGCAGCGTCCTGCTGCGGGACAGTGGCCGCTGCCACTCCCGGCTCGGCGTTTTCGGCGGCCTCAATTTCTACCCGCCGGTCCTCATGTGACGTCCTTCCACACGAATTCCTGAAGACCTCAAGAATGTCTGCTCATCTCGATAACTTTGGATAACCTCGGTTGATATGGACCCAAGACGCAATCCCTACGCGCTCGGGGCCGGCGCACCGCCGCCGGAGCTGGCCGGCAGACCGCTCTGGCGTTGTTCATCGACGAGCTGCAGTACGTCAAAGAGCAGGAGTTGGCGGCGCCGATCGCCGCCCTGCACCGCAGCGCAACGCCAGTTGCCCGTAACTCAGGTCGGTGCCGGCCTTCCCCAGCTCGTCGTATCGTCGCCGACAGGACCAGATCGCAAGCAGCTACAAGAAGACTCTCTTGAACCACCCGACGAACGCCAGGGTGACGGCGCTGTCGTGGCCGAAGTAGCGGGCGCGTATGGCCGAGCCATAAGGCAAGCCCGGTCTCGCCTGCCAAGCGAGCCACGCGTGCAACACAGCCTTGATCTGCGCACTGTCGGGAAAGCGTGCGCCCTGCGCCTTGGCATGGTGCGTCGATTGCTCGGCGATCGGAAGCAGCAAATCTTTGCTGCGGACGAGGCCCTGTAGGAACTCCTCCAGGGCGCCCGACCGCCGGTTGTCGGGCATCAACCAGACCCCGACTCGTGCCTAAACCGAGCCCACTTCGCCGACGAAACCTCCTTTCGGAATCTCACTCGGTGGCGTCATGCCAACTCCCCTGAGCCGGTCGCACACAGCGTTCCACCGATCTTTGGGGGCTGTGTCGGCATCCAGTACGAAACCCACCGATCGGCCGGTACTGCTCATCACTTCTGTCTTCATTCCTGCCAGGAGCGGACTCCATCCTCCGGTAATCTCGTCTCCGCCATCGTCGGGACTCGTGATGTCGACCGGGATGTGCTTGCAGTCTACGCCATGTCTTAGCAGCAGATGCCCGATTGCGTGGACATCGTCCTTGCCTTCGACGCGAAGAGTGGATGGCTCGTCTTGGGGCATCGGTCAGCGGAGCTCGATCTGCTGTTCCACGGCGATCGCGATCTGCTCGCCCGCGAAGCTCACGGCCTGCTTTAGTGACGGATGCACCTTCTGTAGGGAGACTTCTGCACCGAGGTCGGGTCGAGACCTTACCAGTGACCCGAGCCCGCGAATACAGTCCAAGCTGTGCGTGGTCGCGAAAATCTGCACGTCGGACTTTTTCGCCACTTCGACGAGGAGCCGCCACACGTCTTCCATGACGGTCCAGTGCAGGCCGGCGTCGATCTCGTCGATCAACAGGAATCCGTGGTTCGCCCCGACGACGGCGAGCCGCAAGGCGAGTAGACGGCGCAGGCCGTCGCCGTAGCTGCCGATCGGCATCCGGCGGCCTCCACCGCAGCGTCCCACCAGAATACTACCTTCCCTCACTGTGCCGCCGGTGAGAAAGTGGATCGAGTCGATCTCCGGCACCAGAAACTCCATGTCGCGAGCGATCTCGTCTTCTCGGCCCTCGGCTAGAACCTCGTTCCAAGCATCTCGCATACGCTCGGATGTAACGGACTCCAGCGTGAGAAAGCGAACCGGGGCGACAGACGCCACATTGCGGATGGATCTCGGCCAGCGTGAACTCGGGATCGTGCCGTCGTCAGCGACCGGTAGCACGTTCTCGTTTCCCCCCGCTCCGCTCGCAAGGCGCAGCCCGAACGCAGGGTCTGACTCCTCCGAAAGGCTCCTTCGGTCGGCCCACAGGCTGGCATCTTCTCCTACGTCATCGAGCGACAGTATGCGTGCGGACAACGCGCGTGCGCCGTCGTCGGCAGACAGTGTGAAACAAGCACCTGGTTCGCAGACGTGGCCGAAAAAGCAAGTGGGAGATTTGCACGTTGTTCCCCGACGAAGCCACTTCTCCGCGGCGGCCGGCAACGTCGTACAACGCAAAGGGATGGCCGTTCGAAACGAGCAACTCGACCGCTTCGAGGATCGTTGTCTTGCCGCAGTTGTTCTTGCCGACGATAAGGTTCACGGTCGCCAAGTCCGTCAGCTCGTAGGACTCGAAGCCGCGGAATCCCCGCAACGCAAGCGTCTTCAGCATATCTGGTTGCCTTCGCTGGGTGGGATCGTAGCATCCGGTACGGCTGAGTAGGCGTTCACGCGATCATGCGGCCGATCTTCGCGCCGATCCGGCGCTGTCGCGGCCGGAATGTCAGCTCGATCCTGTCGGGAGGGGAGGCGCGAACACGTAGCCGGCGTCGCGGCGCTGGCGCCACAGGATGGGGAGCATCTGCGCCCACGACCGCCACAGGCCGCGCGTGGCGGGAGGCAGGTCGGCGGCGATGGCCCGCCGCAGCTTGCCCAGGTTGTAGAACGGCACGCTGGGGTACATGTGGTGCTCGACGTGGTAGTTCATGTGCCAGTAGAGGAAGCGCGTCACCGGTCCCAGCAGGACCGTGCGGCAGCAACGGCGGAAGTCCGGCACGTCGGAGCACAGGCCGGAGTGCTGGGTTTCGATGAACATGAAGCTCAGCCACGGCGCCAGCCAGCGGGCGAA
>JAKZVK010000936.1:0-5694 GCA_047516085.1 Bryobacterales bacterium | reverse complement strand
CTGCAAGCCGGCGTCGTCGGGACGGGCTTCGATGGCGGCCTTCAAGTGCGGTACGGCCTCCGCCGGACGCTGCCGCCGCAGCAATACCATGGCGAGATTGAGCCGCGCCGGAATCAAGTCCGGCTTTTTTTCGACGGCTTTCCGATAGTGCTCGATGGCTTTTTCGTCTTGCTCGAGCTGGGTGTAGGCGAAGGCGAGGTCGAAGTGCAACTCGAAACCCCCGGGGAAATCCTCGGGCTTCTCAGCGACGATCTTCTCGAGCAACTCAACGACGCGGGGATAGTCTTTCGCGTCGAGCGCGGCGCGGGCGTCCGTCAGTTCGCTCGACGGCGCGGCAGCCGACAGAGCCAGCAAAACCGCCATCACCCAAACCATAAATTCATTCTAACAACGGGGCATGGAGTTGCCTGTTGGCTCCCGTAGGTTTGGACCGACACCGGAGGCTCTCGCGCCGGCGGTCCTCGGAGGGTCGTGCCCGCCTCACTGCCAGTGAGCGAATGCAATAATATGGGGCGGCCGGCGCGGACCGGCCCGCGGACTTTTGAAGTATGACAACCCAAGGAGGGTGAAAACTGTGAAGCGGATTCTCATAACAGTCTGCACGATGTTCGTGGCCCTGTCGGCGCCGCTCGCTGCCGAGAAGGTCGAAGGCTACCTGATAGACAAAGCGTGCTCGGCCAAGGTGGCCAAGGAAGGCGTCGACGCGGCCAAGACGCACACCAAGGACTGCGCCCTGATGCCCGATTGCAAGGAAAGCGGTTACGGCGTCGTCACTGCGGACGGCAAGTTCTTGAAGTTCGACAAGGACGGTGACCGAATGGCGGCCAAGGTGCTCGGATTCGCGAGCGGAAAGGACAACATCAAGGTAACCGTCAACGGCGAGGTCAAGGGCAGCTCGATCATCGTCAGAGCCGTCCAACTCAGTTAGCACCTCTACCAGCCTTCTCTCGCCCACCTTCTGCGTGGACCCCCACCCCGCCTCCCCGCGATGGCAGGGGTCTGTTATTCCGCTGCCGGCCGTAGCGGCCTCGCCCCGGACCGCAGGTCCGCCCCCTCTTCGGACGTGGCGCCAAAGACCTTTTCATCCGGCGGCTCGCGGAGAGCTACAATAACGCGGTCAGGCTTGGGGAGCCTGTCTGAGGAGAGGGTATGCGACACAAAGTTTCTCGACGCAAACTGTTTCGAACGACCGCTGCCGCTGGTGTTGCCGGCCTAGCGGCTTCAACGCCGGGCGTGCGAAGCGCCCGCGCCGCCGTTGCCGCCGCGCCGGCGGTCGGGGGCCTGCTCGACACCTCGATCAAGAAGGTCGACCGCATCTGGGTCGAAGTGCCGTTCCGCCCGGTGCCCGACCGCAACATGAAGCGCGAGCTGTATCACTGGCGCTACTTCGAGATCTGCAAGGTGACGCTGGGCTGCGGCGTCGTGGGCTTCGGCGAGGCGATGGTCTACTACGGCGGCCGCCCCTTGTCGGACGAAATCATCGGGCGGGTCACGGGCAAGAAAGCCGCCGAGGTGATGTGGGACGACTCGCTCGGCAACGGCCTACAGCAGGCGCTATTCGACGCCATCGGTAAGGTCAACGACGTACCCATCTACCGCCTGCTCGGACACAAGTACCGAGATCGGGCGTTCGCGAGTTGGTGGGCGATCGACATGCCCGGCAAAGACTGGGTGTCGGAATGTAAAGACGCCGTCGCCGAGGGCTACACCGACTTCAAGACCAAGGCGCGTCCGTGGTTCGATCTCGACGACCAATGCAAGGTGTTGACCGCGACGCTGCCCGATCACTTCAAGATCGATTTCGACTACAACTCCACGCTCCTCGATACAGCGCGGGCAATCCGTTACTGCACGGCGCTCGAGAAGTACCACCACATTGCCATTTGGGAAACCCCGATCCCTCAAGGCGACGTCGAAGGCAACAAACTGTTGCGCAAGCGGACGACGATACCGATCGCGCACCACTTTGGCAGCCCGCCGATCATGACCGCGCTGCGGCAGGAGGTTTGCGACGGCTTCGTCATCGGCGGCGCGGCGACCCGCGTGATGAACAACGGGACGGTGGCGGGCGCGGCCTCGAAGCCGTTCTGGCTGCAGCAGGTCGGCACCGGCATCACCGGGACGTTCTCGCTGCACTTCGGCGCCGTGCTGAGCCACGCGCGCTGGCCCGCGGTCAACTGCCATCAGCTTTACACCAAGCATATGGTGACGCCGGGCATCAAGGTCGAGAACGGCACGGCCGCCGTTCCGGAAGGGCCCGGCATGGGCGTTGACCTCGACGAAGACGCGGTCGAGCGCTTCCGTGTCGAACCACTCAAGAAGAACCCCTATCCCTATCCGGGACAGCTCTTGGCCATTCGTTGGCCGAGCGGCGCCACCAGCTACTACACCCACATGCGCCAGTACTTCGACGCCTTCCGTGCCGGGAAGTTGCCGGTGTTTCCCCGCGGCGTCTATCTCGAGAGCATTCCCGACAACGGGAGCGGCGAATGGAAAGAATTGCAAGCCAGAGCAGGAAAGAAGGCTGTTCACTCCGCCGGGAGGCCCATGTGATGACTCATTCGATAACAGGACAACAAGTGCGACGCTGGTTTTCCGCCGCCCTCCTACTCGCCGCGTTCGTGGCTCAACCGTCGGCGCGAGCCGAGACTACCTGGCAAGCGGGCGTCGCCAGGGTCAACATCAACCCAAGCGAGCCTGTCTGGTTGGCGGGCTACGGTGGCCGCGAGCGCCCGGTAAAGAAAGTCATCCACGACATCCACATGAAAGCGGTGGCGCTGAAGGACCAAACCGGCTCGACCTCTGTTTTGATCACCGCCGATCTACTCGGCTTCACCGCCGGGATGGCGAAGAGCATCCGCGAGGGCGCCAAGCAGAAATACGGGTTGCCACCGGACCGCATTGCCTTCAACGCGTCCCACACCCACAGCGCGCCGGTGGTCGGCAAGATGCTGCGGCCGGCGTACTCGATGACGCCGAAAGACGAGCCGCCTGTGCAACGCTACACGGCGAAGATCAATGAGCAGGCCGTCGCGTTGATCGGCCAGGCCATCGACGACCTGACACCGGCCGAGTTGAGCTTTGAGCAAAGTTTGGCCGGTTTCGCCGTCAACCGCCGCCGCGCCGGCTCCGGCAAGCGCCACTACCCTTCCCCGGTTGACCATGACGTGCCGGTCTTGGTGGTGAAGACCGCCGACGGCAAGATCAAGGCCATCGTCTTCGGCTATGCCTGCCACGCGACCGTGCTGTCGGGATACGAGATCAATGGCGACTGGCCGGGCTATGCGCAATCGGCGGTTGAGAAAGCCTATCCGGGAGCGATCGCGCTGTTCGTCGCGGGCTGCGGGGCCGACGCGAATCCGCTGCCGCGTCGATCGGTCGAGTTGGCCCAGCGCTATGGTGAAACGCTTGCCTTCGCCGTGGGTCAAGTCGTAGAAGGTAAGCGGCGGCCGGTGCGCGGGCCGCTAAACACAGCGTTCGAGCACGTCCCGATCTCCTTCCAGTCGCCGCCGACCCGCGAGGAACTCCAAGGTCGTCTCAAGACCGAAACCGGTTCTCGCAAACGCCACGCTCAATTCCTGCTCGACAAGCTCGATCGCGACGGTAAGCTGCCGACCGAGTATCCCTATCCGTTGCAGGTATGGCAGTTCGGCGACGACCTGACCCTGATCCACATGGCAGGCGAGGTCGTGGTTGACTACTCGCTGCGGTTCAAGGGAGCGTACGGTTGGGAGGACACCTGGGTCACCGGCTACTCAAACGACGTGTTCGCGTATATTCCGTCGGTGCGCGTGTTGAAGGAGGGCGGCTACGAAGGCGGCGGCGCGATGATCGGCTACGGTCAGCCCCGGCCTTTCACCGCCACGGTTGAGCAAATCATCGCCGACAAGGTCGATGAATTGGTCAAGCGCACCCAGGGGATGCCGTAGTACCCCCGCCTACGTCTCGATGAGAGCAGGCCAAGTGGTGTGGATACAGTTCGGTTTGCCATGTAGGGGCACGGCATGCCGTGCCCGAGGCGCCCAAGATGTGGATGCCCGCTCAGATACCTGGCAAACCTGGCGAAACGCTGTACTAAGCCAGTAACTCGTCGAGCACACGCCCTTCGACGTCCGTCAACCGGAAGTCGCGGCCACTATAGCGGTACGTGAGCTTGGTGTGATCGAGCCCCAACAGGTGCAACACCGTGGCGTGAAGGTCATGGGGGCTCGTTGGATTCTCGACAGCCTTGTAGCCGAACTCGTCGGTCGCGCCGTAGGTGATGCCGCCCTTGAAACCGCCCCCGCCGAGCAGAATGCTGTAGCCCGGAGGATTGTGGTCGCGTCCGCGGCCCGTTCTCATCGAAGCACTGTTTTGAATCATCGGCGTACGCCCGAATTCGGTTCCGAGGATCACGATGGTCTCATCGAGCAGCCCGCGCGTCTTGAGGTCCGCCATCAGCGCGGCGATGGGCGGGTCAGCGATACGGGCGTGCAGCCGGTGGTCCAGCATGTCGTCGTGGCTGTCCCAAGGTTGCCTGTCGCCGTAATAGACCTGAACGACCCGCACGCCTTGCTCCACGAGCCGTAGCGCCATCAGGCAACCGCGTCCGAACTCGCTTTCACCATAGCGGCCACGAGTGGCTTCGCTCTCTTTGGTGATGTCGAAGATGCCGGGCAACTCCGTCTGCATGCGATAGGCGACTTCCATCGACTCGATCGTGGCTTCGAGCTCAGGTTCGTAGCCGACCTGATCGAGAAACGACCCGTTGAGCTTCGACAACAACTCGAGCTGCCTGCCCTGTTGCACTCGGCTGACCCCTTGATTGCGGATGTCCTGCACAAACTCGGCCGGGTCGTCCTTTTCGTTGCGGATGTGCACGCCCTGGTGGGACGTCGGCAGAAACGACGACGACCACAAACGCACGCCGCCGACCGGATGCCCCGGACACAGCACCACGTAGCCAGGCAGATTCGCGTTCTCGCTGCCCAGCCCGTAGGTCACCCAAGAGCCGAACGACGGACGCGAGCCGCCCCGCAGCGCGTGGCCCGTGTTCATCATCAGCATCGAGGGCAGGTGATTGATGCTTTCCGAATACATCGACCGCACGACGCAGAAGTCATCAATCACTTCCCCAACATGCGGGAAGATATCGCTAACCTCGATACCGCTTTGCCCGTACTTGCGAAACTCGAAGGGCGACGCCATCAGCCCGCCCGTAGCGCTGTCGGTCTTGATCTTGGGCCCCGGCATGGGCTTGCCGTCCATCTTGGCAAGCGCGGGTTTCGGGTCGAAGGTATCGACGTGCGAGAGGCCGCCGTTGAGATACAGGAAGATGACGTGCTTGGCCTTAGCCGGAAAGTGGGGGGCCCGAGGCGCGAGCGGGCTGCCTTCTTTGGCATGGAGCGCCTGGGCCAAGCCGACGGCTCCAAAGCCGGCGCCCACAAGCTGGATGGCTTCGCGGCGGGTCACAGTCTCGTCGGTTCGTTCCTAGTTTATCATCGGTTGATCCCGCCCTTGGATCGCCCGATCGGATGCAGGCCCCCGTACGGAGCGGCGGTGCTAGAATCGCGGTCGGGAGGGTGTCCCTGTCGCATAGGTGTCGAGAAATGATTGCGCATTGAGCAATCAGCCGTCGCAGTCACTGGAACTGGACCGCCGATGGGACCCGAATCGAGTCGTATCAGGGGTCTACCGAGGCTCTGGGCTATTCCG
>JAKZVK010000935.1:0-2608 GCA_047516085.1 Bryobacterales bacterium | reverse complement strand
CAAATCGCGCATCTATGACTACGAGATGCAGAAGAAGCAGGTAGAAAGCGACAAGGTCGAGGCTTCAAAGTCCGACATCAACTTCGGCAGCCAGATCCGCAACTATGTGCTGGCGCCGTACCGCCTGGTGAAAGACGTCCGTACGAAGCTCGATAACGGCAACGTCGACCGCGTACTTGACGGCGATCTCGACAGCTTCATGCACGCCTTCCTGGTCTACAAAAAGACCGGCAAGCTTGCCGGCGATGACCGCGAGGTAGAGTAGGAAGAGACCACGAAGCCAAACAACCGAGCCGTGACCGTAAGGGAGCGGTCCGGCAGGAACCTTCCCTCAACTCAGAGGCCTCTAGGTACAAACCGAACCCGAACGTGGGTGAGGGGTAAATCCGCCGGCTGCACGGAAACATCGAACCCGTCACTGGCGGCCCGGGCTCCGTATCTAACCTACAAGCGCCAACTTTTCAGCGCCCGCCGACATCCGATCCACCGGCGTAATCAGGCTGACCACCAGATAGCCACCGCCGGCGAAGCCAAACAGAGACCCGGGATGAACATGGATCCCCTCTTCCTCAAGCAACTCCAGCGCCCATTCCTCGTCGCTTCGAGTGCCGGGGCCCCGCAATACGGCGTACCAGCCGCCCTCGGCGTGAAGCCGCGTCACAGTACACCCCGGTCCCAATCGCCCGTCAAGCACCCCCAAGTTCGTCCGGATTCTCTCTAAGATCTGCGGCTGCAAGCGAGCCCGCTGATCGAGCAGAGCCGGCGCCGCGTGCTGGATCGGTGTACTCACCGACAGGTACGTATCGGTGATGATCTCGAGCCTCGCCAGAGCTTGCTCGGCAAGCGCTGCGGGTCCGTTAACAGCAATCCAGCCTAGCTTCATCTGCGGCAGGGCCGAGATCTTCGACAGCCCGTTGAGCGTGAGGGTCAAACATCCGTCGGTCGCGATCAAACTCGGCGCTCGCGTCGACCGCGGCGTCCAGGCGTAGTCGCGAAATACCTCGTCGGCGATCAGGGCCAGATCGTGGCGGCGCGCCAATTCTATGAGTGCGTCCAGCTCACCCTCGTCGAGGAACGAGCCGGTGGGGTTGTTCGGCGAGACGACGATGATGGCGCGTGTCCTCTCGGTAACCGCTTCGGCGAGGCGGGGTAGGTCGATGCTCCAGCCGTGCTCATAGACCAGCGGGTAGGGGACCAGCCGAACGTCGTTCACATCGGCGAGAAAATCGAACAGCGGATAGCTGGGCGTCGGGCTGAGGATCTCGTCGCCGGGGCTCGCAAGCAACCGGAACGCGAATGAATAGCCTTCGCTCGTCCCAGTGGTGAGCACAACCCGCTCCGGGGCGGCCGGCACGCCTTGCGCGGCGTAGTAGCCGCAAACCGCGTCTCGTGCGGCCGGCAGCCCCTTCGGGTCCGGCTCGTATGGGCTGCGCGCGCCCGCGGCCACGGCCTCCGCGATGGCTTCCCGGTCGAAGTCGAATCCGCAGCGGGTGGGATTCGATTCAGTCAGGTCCACCACAGGCAGACCCCGCCGGCGACGCTGATCGAGCGCCTCGGCGAGACGGTTGGGTGTCGTATCCCAATTGGTGCGTGGGGTAAACATGCCGGAGAATGCCGGGCAAAATGTCGAAGAAACCGTGGGCAAACGTGGGCGCCACGGGGCCTCTCGACCGCCCGTGGACACGTTCGGGCGGGTTACGTTAGACTAATCTTAAGGCCTAGGGCTCGCCCGAGGCTCTCCCTCAGGGCGTCGTGGGGTTGTTTGTGCCCGCGACCCAAGTGAATGCATCCTGTTGGTGCGGCCTCGGGGGAGAGGAGTGTATGAAATGAAGACCTTTGTGCCGCGCGCCATTGACGTCAAGAACGACTGGTATGTGCTCGACTGCGAGAACCAGATTCTTGGCCGCTTGGCGACGCGCGCGGCCGTTTTGCTGATGGGGAAGCACAAGCCCGATTACACGCCCTTCCTCAAGACGGGTGACCACGTCGTTGTGGTCAACGCGGACAAGATCAAGCTGACGGGCCGTAAAGAAGAGCAAAAGCTGTACCGGCGGCACTCCGGTTATCCCGGTGGCCTGAAAGAATCGACCGCGCGCGAAGTACGCGCGAAGTTCCCCGAGCGGCTGATCGAAGAAGCCGTCGTGGGCATGCTGCCGAAGAACACCTTGGGCAAGCAACTGGCGCGGCGGCTCAAGGTTTACCCCGGACCGAAGCATCCCCACGAGGCGCAGCAGCCGCGAGTGATGGAGCTGTAGACGGGACCGGTTACAAAGAGGAACCAGTGGAAACCAATCAGGTTCAGTACCTAGGAACGGGGCGGCGGAAGTCGTCCGTAGCGAGAGTTTTCCTACGTCCGGGCAGCGGAGACATCAAGGTCAACCGCCGCGGCCTGGACGACTACTTCCCGGCGGCGGTGCATCGTCTGACAGTGCGTCAGCCGCTGTTGGCGACGGAGACTGCGGGCAAATTCGACGTCTTGATCACGGCGTCGGGCGGCGGCATGACAGGCCAAGCCGACGCGGCTCGCATGGGCATCGCGCGGGCGCTACAGAATTTCAACATCGAATTGCGCCCGACGTTGAAGAAGGCGGGGTTTCTGAGACGGGAC
>JAKZVK010000934.1:0-14674 GCA_047516085.1 Bryobacterales bacterium | reverse complement strand
GTACGTTGGCCCGGCGATCAAGTCCACGCCGCTCTCGGCAGCGGCGGCAATCAAGCGTTTCCAATGATCGAGCGTGGCGGCACGCACCGAAGCATCGTCACTGATGGGGTTCTTGCCCGGCGGATTGACCGAGCAGAACGTACACGCCAGCTCGTAATCCGCCAGCGCCTTCTTGAGCGCCGCGACATCCAGATCCGCCGCATCGAACGCCGGCACCTCGATACCGTCAACGTCCGCCTTCTTGATCGCCTCGAGCGGGATCGACGAGTCGAACGCTCCCGACCAGATCATCGTGTTCACACCGATTCGCATGGCTGGGTCTCCGCTCCCCGCGCCACCCTTACAAGCCTATAATCGCGGGGATCTGCCATTATAGGACCACCCGAGACGCGCAGGGGCGGACCGTGCTGTCTACCAACACGTTTCAGACCCCTAACTGAGGGATGAACCTATGCAAACGCGACGAAACTTCCTCACCCAATCCGCCGGGGCCCTGGCTGCCGCTGGTGCGGTCGGCGCACAAGCCGCTCCGCCCAAGAAGCGCCTCATCATCGACACCCACATCGAGTTCTGGACCTCGGAGCCGCGCTTCCCCTTCAACCACCCCGAGCGGCCCGACTTCAAGCGCGCCCGCATGGACGCGCCGGTCGAAAACTACGTCGAGCAAATGAAGGACTTCGACGTCCAGTACGCGGTCCTCATCAACCCGCGCTACTTCGGGTGGGACAACTCCTACATGAGCTACTCCTACCACACCTACAAGCACCTCTTCGTCGCCCACGGCCTGATCAATCCCGAGCACCCCAAGGTCGCCGAACACTTGCGCTACTGGGTTAAGGAGCAGGGCTTCCAGGGTATGCGCTTCAGCCCCATCTACCACCCCAAGTCCACCTGGCTGAACTCGAAAGAACACTACCCGCTATGGCGCGAGGCCGAGAAGCTCGGCGTCTGCTTCAACTACTACATCGCGCCGCACCAGATGCCGATGCTCGAAGACATGGCCGGACGCTTCCCAGGCGTCAACATCGTCGTTGATCACGCCGGCAAGCCCGACCTGAAGCTCGACGACCCCTGGCCCGAGTTCAAGAAGATGTTCCGCCTCAAGAAGTTCCCGCAGGTGTGGATCAGCAACTCCGAGCCGTATGAGATGTCGGAGATCAAGAAGTACCCCTACCTCGACACCCTGCCGTTCTACAAAGCGATCTACGAGGAGTTCGGCGGCAAGCAGCTCATCTGGGGCACCGGCTACCCGCGGCCCCGCTGGGAGCTGCCAATGGATAAGGAACTCGAGTTCGTCGACGAGATCTGCGACTTCTACAGCGCCGAAGACCGCGAGCTACTGCTCGGCAAGAACGCTCTCAAGATCTGGAAGTTCCCCAACTACGCAGGCTAATCTGAAACCGAGCCGTGACCGTCAGGGAGCGGTCCGGCACGAACCCTGACGCGACGCGAGGGCCTCTAGGCCAGCCTAACCGGTCCTACGGCGCAGCATCGATCGTCAAGGCAACCTTGCCGCTGACACGCCGCTCGGCCAAGTCAGCGAGCGCCTTTGGAGCCTCGGCCAGAGGATACGTGGCCGAGACAATAGGACGGATCTTCCCGGCCTCATAGAGCCCGTCTAACTCGCGCTGAGTCTGGTGCAAGCTATCCGGGTTCTCTTCCGACTCCCTGCCCCAAAAAATACCCACGATCGACATGTTCTTAAGAAGAATGCGATTCGCGGCGATAGTCGAGATGCGCCCGCCGGCGAACCCCACCACGAGCAGCCGCCCCCCGGACGCGATGCACTTCGTTGACAGATCGAAAATATCGCCGCCGACCGGATCATAGATCACGTTCGCCCCGGCGCCGCCAGTGAGTTCCTTGACTTGGTCCACCCAGCCGCTGTCTCGATAGTCGATCACATGATCGGCGCCTTGCTCTTTACAAAAGTCCCTTTTGGGCGCGCTACCGGCCGTTGCAATGACGCGCGCTCCGGCTGCTTTGCCGAGTTGGATCGCGGACATACCCACCCCGCTCGCGCCCGCGTGCACCAGCAGCCACTCGTCCGGACGCAATTGCGCGCGCCTGTGCAGCGCGAAGTAGGACGTCTGGTAAACCACCAGGTAGCCGGACGCTTCCGGATAACTCATCTGTCCAGGAATCGGAAAGACCTGTTTGGCTGGCACCACCGAATACTCGGCGTACCCCCCGAGCGTCTTGCGTGCCAGGACGCGGTCACCTACGGCATGGCGTGATACTCCAGGCCCCACCGCCTCGATGGTCCCGGCCGTCTCACCGCCTGGGGTGAACGGAAACCCAGGTTGGGCCTGATACTTGCCTTGGATGAAGAGAATATCGAAGAAGTTCACGCCCACGCCGTGGTTGCGGATGAGCACTTCCCCCTCGCCTGGTGCCGGCGTCGGCACCTCGTCGAACGACATCTCGGAGGGTTCACAAAACTGGTGGACTTGCCAGGCTTTCATGGGTTCGCGGGACTGGTCGGAGCGCTCCGCCAAGAATGCGGCCAAGGCCGGCCTCGGCAACTACTGAAATACTTCTTCGCTGGAGAGTTCGATCCCGAGATCCGGCAGCCGAAACTTCTGGACGGTCGAAAAGTCGCCATCTTTGAACACGTAGAGCCTCTTCACCCAGGGATCGATCAGCCACACGTGAGCCACGCCCCAATCCCGGTACTCTTCGAGCTTGCGGGTGATCTCGGTGTGACTATCGTGGCGGGAGACGATTTCAGCGACCACCAAAGGGGGGGTGGTCGGCACCAGTTCGGACGGCTCGTCCCCTTGGACTACAACGAAGTCGGCCACGCGGACGCGAGTCGCCGAGACTCGCAGCCGCAGCTCAGGAAGAAGGTGCAACGACGCCTGACGGCAGAACGGAGTAAAGAGTTGGATGAGACGCGCCTGTACTTTGCTGTGCGGAACCTCCGGCATGCCGCGCTCCACGATCTCGCCGTCGACATATTCAGCATCGGTATCCTCGAACGCCATGTCGAGGTACTCATCAACGGAAACCATGGTCCTCGTTACCATCGCAGATTCAGCATATCACCGGACCGCAAACAGCGGAACCGGCTTCTCAACTGTTCACATCAAAGTACATGCAGTCGGGGTGGTGAAAGACCAGCGCGCTGACACTCGCCTCTGGATCCATCATGCAGCCCTCGGTCAAACTGATCCCGATGTCTTCCGGGCGCAGAAGCTCGAACAGGCCTCGCTGATCGTCCAGCTCCGGGCAGGCGGGATAGCCAAAACTGTAGCGCCGCCCGCGGTGCTTCGCCTTGAAACGGTCGAGCATCGTTGTCTCGGGCGGGTCGGGAAAACCCCAGTCTTCGCGGACGCGCCGGTGGAGCCACTCCGCGCAGGCCTCGGCCGTCTCGAGCGCCAAGGCCTGGATCACGTGCGATTTCAACAGCTCGCCCCGCTGCTTGTACTGCTCGGCATGTTGGCGAATACACTCACCCGCCCCGACGATGAACGCCGCGAGGGAGTCCCGTGTCCCGTTGCGCACGGGAATTATGAAATCAGCTAGCGACAATCCATCGTCACGGCGCTGTCTTGGGAAAGTGAACTCCGCCGCCGGACGTGTTGCTCCGGCCTCATAGATACGGAGCGTGTTACCCACGCTGTCGGCTTCAAAAAACCGCCACACGGCACCGACCTTCATGAACTGCTTTGCTTCCGCCTTCACCTCATCGACGACGTGCAGCAGTTCGAGCGCCTTCGCGTCACGCTCGGCCAGCTTCTTCTCGAAATTACCTTTGAAGCCTAAATGCCGTACGTACAGCATCTGCGGGTTGATGTAGCTCCAGATCTCGTCAAGCTGCGGCACGTCGCGCGCCATGCGGCCGGGATAAGGCGGCGGCAACGGTGGCAGCTCGAGACCGATTCGTGAGCAGCGTTGGCTCGATTCCGCGGGCCGCTCCGGCCGCTCCGCGTGCACCACGGCAGCCGCGGCGCGATGCGCATCGAACACGCCTTGCCGCTCGGCGGGGTCCATCAGGCAGTTCATCAAGCTCAGCCCGGTCATGGCGTCTTTTGCGTAGCAAACCGCCGACTCGTACTGCGAAGCGATCTTGCGCCGGGTGAAGCTGTCGCTCAGCGCCGCGCCGCCGACCAGCAACGGGACGCTCACGCCCGCTGCGCAAAGATCGGTGGCCGTGATCACCATCTGCTGCGCGCTCTTGACTAGCAGCCCCGAGAGCCCAATGGCATCGGGACGGTGCTCGCGATAGGCCGCGATCAGATCTTCGGGCGGAACCTTGATGCCCAAGTTGATCACCGTATAGCCGTTGTTGCTGAGGATGATGTCAACCAGGTTTTTGCCGATGTCGTGGACGTCACCCTTCACCGTCGCGAGGACAACTTTACCCCTGGCCGCGTCCTCCGCTTTGTCCATGAACTGCTCCAAGTGGTTCACGGCCGTTTTCATTGCCTCGGCCGACTGCAACACCTCGGCGACGATCAACTCGTTGTTGTTGAACAGGCGGCCCACCTCTTTCATGCCGTCCATCAGCGGACCGTTAATGATGTCGAGGGCTGCCAGGCCTTCGGCACGCTTGCGTTCGAGGTCGTCGATCAGCCCCTCTTTGGTGCCCTCGATGATGTAGTTGGCCAGCCTTTCATCGAGCGGCAGGTCGGCGATGACTTTCTTGGTCCGCGACGAGGCGCCACGGAAGTGCTCGGTGATGCGGGCAATATGGTGCTGGTTGATTTGCGCCCTCTGTTCGGCGGTCTGCTCGCGGTGGTCGCGCGGCGCGTCAAAGCCCTCCGGCGGATAGTTCGCCAGCAGATCCTCGGTGAGTTTCTTCTCCTCCTCGGGGATGGCCGCGTAACGCTCCAGCTTCTCGGTATTCACAATCGCCAGATCAAGCCCCGCCTTGGTGGCGTGATAGAGGAACACCGAATTGACCACCTCGCGCGCGGTCGGTGGCAGCCCGAAGCTGACGTTGCTTATGCCGAGGACGGTCTTCGAGCGTGGCAGCGCCTGCTTGATCAGCCGCACGGCCTCGATAGTCTCCACTGCACTGCCGATGTAGTTCTTGTCGCCGGTCGCACAGGGGAAGACCAGCGAATCGAAGACGAGGCTCTCCTCGGGGAAGTCCCACTTCTCGGCACAAAGCTTGAGAGCCCGCTCGGCGATGGCGAGCTTTCGTTCGCGTGTGATGGCCTGCGCCTGTTGCTTGTCTTCGTCGATCGAGCCCACAATCACGGCCGCGCCAAACTTCTTCGCCAATGGCAATACGAGGTTGAAGCGCTCTTCGCCGTCCTCGAAGTTGATCGAGTTGATGATGCTCTTACCCTGGCAGTAGGTCAGCGCCCGCTCGACCGCGGCGGCGCTGGTCGTATCGATCATCAACGGCGCTTTGACCTTGTGGATCACCTTCTCGTAAAAGCGGTCGATATCGTCAATCTCTTCGCGGTCGGGATTCTCGAGGTTGATGTCGATGACTTGCGCACCGTTCTTGACCTGCCTGCGGCCGATCTCCGAAGCCTCCTCGTACTTCTCGTTCGTGATCAGCCGCTTGAAGGCGCGTGAGCCGACCTCGTTCGTGCGCTCGCCAACCAGCAGCGGACGGTTGTCGTCGTTGGCCTCGACCAACTCGATGCCGGTGTAGTACGTCCGCCGGGGGCCGCGATGCCGCCGCGGCTCTTTGCCCTCGACCATTTGCGCGATGGCGCGGATGTGCTCGGGAGTGGTCCCGCAGCATCCGCCGATGAAATTGAGCCAGCCGTTGCGAACAAAGCGCTCGAGCGAGGAGGCCAGCGACGTCGGCGTTTCCAGATACAGCCCGTCTTCGTTAGGCAGGCCCGCGTTGGGATAGCACGACACCCGCGTTCGCGCCATCTCGTGGATGGTGCGAATGTGGTCGGTCATGAACTCGGGGCCCGTGGCACAGTTGAGGCCGACCGAGAGCAAATCGACATGCTCGATGGATGCGACCAGCGCGTCGGTAGCTTGGCCGGCCAGCATCGTCCCCATCGGCTCGATCGTCCCCGACACCATCACCGGCCGTTTGAAGCCGAGTTCGTCGAAAGCCGCGTGGATGCCGATCAACGACGCCTTGACGTTACGCGTGTCCTGACAGGTTTCAAGCAGCAGGAGATCAACGCCGCCTTCCAACAACCCGCGCGCTTGGTCGTGAAAGTTGTGAATCAGTTCATCGAAGGTGATGCCCCCGGTGACCGTAATCGCCTTCGTTGTCGGGCCGAGCGAGCCGGCCACGAAGCGCGGGCGCCCTGACGTTGAACGTTCCGCGGCGATCTTACAAGCCAATTTCGCCGCTGCGTGATTGATCTCGTGAGCGCGGTTTTCGAGGCCGTACTCGGCGAGCACCACCGCCGTCGCGCCGAAGGTATTCGTTTCAACAATGTCCGCGCCCGCGTCAAAGTTCCGGGTGTGGATGTCGCGGATCACATCCGGGCGCGTGCGCACGAGGTTCTCGTTGCAGCCTTCGAAGTCAGCCCCGCCGAAATCCTCCGCGGTCAACTCGCAATCCTGAATCGCCGTGCCCATCGCTCCGTCGAGCACGACAATGCGCTCGTCGAGCAGTTGATCAAGGAGCTTGCTACGATCGTTCTGAGGCATGGGGCTTGGGCGTCCGCTGCTCGTGGTTGACGAAGGCGCCTAACGGAAGAAACGGGGCGTGGGCTAGCGTCGCGCGAGGAAGTTAAGGTCCAGTCGTCGAAGCGCGCGGCACACAGTCCACCGCGCAGGCGCGCCCCGGAACCATCTACGATTCGATCGACAAGGCCGTTAGACTTTCTTATTATAGGTTGCTACCCTTGAGAGCCCGCTGCCGGCAGCAACCGAGCCGTGACCGTAAGGGAGCGGTCCGGCACGAACCCTCCCGCCACGCACGGCTCCTCTAGCGGCGCGAGAAACTCGATCTGATCACGAATCAACGAGGAGACTACACTTGCAGAAGCAAAAGAGAGCTTCCAAGGTGTCCGTGAGCAGCATGTCTGTGAGGAGCAACGGTGCGAGCGATGAAACCGGCGCGCCGTCGGGCTTCGTCGCGCTATCTTTGCTGCTCCGTCCGGATCCCAGCAAGATGCCCAACCCCAAGGACGGGCCACCGTGCCATCTGTGCACGGCGCGTTGCTGCAAATACTTCGCCCTGCCGATCGACACTCCGACCGCTCACGAGGATTACGAGCACATCCGTTGGTACCTCATGCACGAAGGTGTCGCCGTGTGGATGGACGACGGCGACTGGTACATCGAGATCCGGACTGTTTGCAAGCATCTGCAGCCGGACAATAGCTGCGGCATCTACGAAACCCGCCCGCAAATCTGCCGCGACTACGGCACCGAGGACGAGGAGGGGCCGTGCGAATTCTTCACAGATGACCTCAAGTACGACCTGTACTTTGAATCGGACGACGCCTTCGCCGTCTGGGTGGCCGCCGAGAGCGACAAGAAGAAGCAGCGCAATGCCCGCCAGCGGGAACGCCGCCGCAAGCGCGTAGCCGCCAGCCGCACGACGGCATAGCCCTTCGAGCCGAGCCGTGCTCGGCCCCTGTCCCACACAACTCCCGGCCCGCCACGTCCGAGGCGCGGGTTGGAGCGCGCCCTAGGCCGCAGTGCTTTACTCAATTCCCGGCTTCACCTTCGGTTGCTTCTTCGGCAACGGCTTCCGCGGCAACTTCTCCGCCCGATTCGCCGCGTGATACACAAACGATGCGATCACCGCCGAGGCCTGCATCAAATCCCCCGGCTGAATGCGGTCGTACACGTCCATGTTCGAATGATGCGAACGCGTCTCGTACTCCACCGGGTCTTGAATAAACTGAAACCCCGGCAGACCGACGGCATCGAAGGACAGATGGTCTGTACCTCCCGTATTCCGAATCGAGAGCGACGTTGCACCCATATCGGCGAACGGCGCGAGCCAAGCCTTGAAGATCGGCCGCGCCATGTCGTTGCCCTGCAGATAGACGCCGCGGATCTTCCCCGTGCCATTGTCGTAGTTGAAGTAGCCGGCCAGCCGCGCGTGTTCGCCGGTCAACGTCATCGTTTCGGGATTGCCGAAATGTTCCTTCACATAGGCCTTCGATCCCAGCAACCCCTGCTCCTCGCCGCCCCACAGCGCTACGCGAACGGTTCGGTCGAGCTTGAGGTCGAGTGTCTTGAGGATGCGCATCACCTCCATCATCACCGCGCAGCCAGCGGCGTTGTCGGTCGCGCCCAGCCCAGGGGCGACGGAGTCGAGATGCGCCCCAATCATCACCAGCTCCTCCTTCTTCGCGCCGCCCGGCAACTCGCCGATGACGTTGATTGAATCAAGCGTTTCGCGATGAAAGGCCGTCGCCGTCTCAACCTCGATGCGAACCTTTACGCCTTTGTCGACAAGACGGAAAATGCGGTTGTAGTGCTCCGGCGTCAAGGCGATTGACGGCGGGGGAACCGGATCTTCCACATGTCGCGTGCCCGCGCGCGGTGGAAAGACCGTACCGCCATTGCCCCGCCCGGCAGGATGAATCACCAGCCGCACGCCTTCGTCGGAGAGGAACTGGTTGAGTTTGTTCTTCACGCGGCGGCGCTCGTTGCGGTACTTTTCCTGGAACCACGCGGGCGCTTGCACGAAGAAGTTGCGCCGCTTCTCTCCGAAGTCGGGTATCTCAAGCTCGGGATCGTCGAAGTCGATGGGCGGCACCGGCACAGGCGCCTTCGACCGCCGGCTCAGTTCCTCGCCTGAGAAGCGGTGATGCAGCGGCTTCGCGCTGACTTTGACGTCCTTGAGAGCTGTGATCATTACGATCTTCCCACCCAACTTGCCGCGATGCTTCTCAATAAACCTGTCGACTTCGGTCTCGCGACGCTTCAAGATTCCCGGGGTCTTGAGCGGGGCCAATACTGGCCGGCCCGCGATCACCCCGTCGGTCCCCGGGCTCCACGCCATCGGCACGCCGATCAACGCTTCATACTGCGGCACGATCAGATGCGCCGAGAAGCGGCTGTACGACCAGCCTTGCCCAAACGGTCCCCACTTTTCCTGCTTCACGTTCGCGAGGCCCCACTCCGTCATCCGCTCGACGGCGAAGTCGGCAGCCCCCTGAAAACCGGGCGAGCCCGTCAGCCGCGGACCGTGCACATCGACAAGGTAGAATAAGTGTTCCATCACTTGCGAGTTCTCGAAGGCTTCTTGCTTGATGCGGTGAACCGAGGCGAGGTCAACCTTGTCTTGGCCTGAGAGGACTAACGGGACGAGCGTGATGGTGGTGAGAAGCAGGCGTTTCATGGGGGTTCGTTCTCCGGTCTCCGAATCGGGACAAGCACAATCTTACGGTCACGGCGTTAGAACAGCAAGCTCTCGGTAACCGGGGGGGGCCGGGATAAGTGTTCGCGCGTCGGCTCAAGTCTTCCAATTCCCAGAACGTTGTGGCGGAGCGGGATGGGCCATCGGGCCAGTCTTAGGAAACGTGTTTCCGCTTTTGCCGCCGATAGTGCCCCAGTCTAGCTGCCAGGAATGAACGTAGCGGTCATCAAGGAGAGTTTTCCTGGCGAGACGCGCGTCGCGCTGATCCCCTCCGGCGTGAACGATCTCACGAAGGCCGGTGTCGACGTCACGGTCGAGGCTGGCGCCGGGGAGGCATCGCTTCACACCGACCAAGAGTACGAGAGCCGGGGAGCCCGCATCGAGCCCGACCGCGCACGTCTGTTGTCAGCAGCCGACGTGGTAGTGATGGTGCGCGGACCCGGCGCGCATCGCGAGTTCCCCGCCGCCGCCCTCGACGCGCTCAAGCCCGGCGCCGCCGTGATCGGCTTGCTCGAGCCGCTGGCCGAACCGGCCGCAGGCACGGATTTAGCGACCCGGCGTCTGAGCGCCTTCGCCATGGAGCTGATGCCCCGCATCACACGCGCGCAGAGCATGGACGTGCTTAGTTCTATGGCCAACATCGCAGGCTACCAGGCCGTGCTGCTGGCGGCGAATGCTTCGCCGAAGATGTTCCCAATGCTGATCACCGCCGCCGGCACCATCATCCCCGCACGGGTGTTCGTGTTGGGAGCGGGCGTGGCTGGTTTGCAAGCGATCGCCACGGCCCGGCGATTGGGTGCGGTCGTTGAGGCGTATGATGTGCGTCCGGTCGTCAAGGAGCAGGTCGAAAGCCTCGGCGCGCGGTTTGTGGAGTTGGGAATCGAGACCGAGTCCGCTCAGACCGCGGGCGGCTACGCGGCGGCGCAGTCAGGGGAGTTCTACCGCCGCCAGCAGGAGCTGCTCACCGAGCACCTGGCCGCGGCTGACGTGATTATCACAACGGCGCTCGTGCCCGGCAAAAAGGCGCCCGTCCTGATTTCCGAAGAGATGGCGGCGCGGCTTACACCGGGAACGGTGGTCGTCGATCTCGCGGCGGAGAAGGGCGGCAACTGCGCTATCACCGAGCCTGGCCAACGCGTCGATAGCGGCGGCGTGATCGTGCTTGGCCCGATCAACCTGCCGGCCGAGACGCCCTACCACGCCAGTCAGATGTACTCGAAGAACGTCTCGACGTTCCTGCTCTCGCTGATCCAGGAGGGTGAGTTGCGCATCGATCTCGACGACGAGATCGTGCAGGGAACGCTGGTGGCGCATGAGGGCCGCGTGGTTCATCCGGCCGTTCTGAAGGCGCTCGAAGAAGAAGGAGGGTAGCTGCTTGGAATCGTTCATCATCTCTCTGACAATCTTCACCCTGGCTGTTTTCGTCGGCTTTGAGGTCATCACAAAGATTCCGCCGACTCTACACACGCCGCTGATGTCGGGTTCGAACGCAATCTCGGGCATTAGTCTGGTCGGCGCTCTCGTAGCGACCGGGGCGGGCCACAGCGCGCTGGCCACCTATCTGGGAATGGGTGCGGTGATCCTGGCGAGCATCAACGTTGTGGGCGGGTTCCTTGTGACGCACCGCATGCTGTCGATGTTCAAGCGCAAAGACTAACGCCGTAAGCAGAAGCAGTTATAGACACCGTGCAGCAGAACCTCATCAACGTCGCCTACCTCATTTCCTCGATCCTGTTCATCGTTGGGCTCAAGGGGCTGACGTCACCCAAAACAGCCCGGCGAGGAAACCTCCTGGGCGCACTCGGCATGTTGTTGGCCGTCGTGGCGACCCTGCTCGATCGTCACATCATCAGCTTCGAGCTGATTTTGGCCGGTATCGTCATCGGCGGTTTGATCGGCGCGGTTTTTGCGCTCAGAGTGCCGATCACGGCGGTACCGCAATTGGTCGCCGCCTTCAATGGCTTTGGAGGAGCGGCGTCCGCGCTGGTCGCGGCCACCGCGGTGCTTGCGCCCGAGATGCTCAGGGGTGTACCGCCGATCCAGATGTATGGAGCTAGCGCCGCCAGCGCTCTGATTGGCGCCGCCACGTTCACCGGCAGCCTCATCGCCTGGGCCAAGCTGCAGGAAGTGCTTTACTGGCAACCCGGCGGAGGCATCTGGAGAATCCTGAGTTCGCTGTGTATCATCGCCGGACTCGGTTGTGCCGTTTACTTCACCTACGACCCGACTCAGATCGAGGTCTTCTGGGTCCTGATGGCGGCCTCAGCCCTGTACGGCATCCTGTTCACGGTCCCCGTCGGCGGCGCGGACATGCCCGTCGTCATTGCCCTACTGAACTCAGCTTCGGGGCTGGCAGCGGCGGCCACCGGATTCGTGCTGAGCAACAACGTGTTGATCATTAGCGGTTCTCTGGTCGGCGCGTCGGGCTTCATCCTGACCGACATCATGTGCAAGGCGATGAATCGGTCGCTCTTTAACGTCTTGTCGGGCGACCTCGGTGCGGCGGCGCCGACTCAGGAAAAGGGCGCCGACGTCTACCAAGGCCGCGTCAAAAGCACCAATGCCGAGGAAGCCGCCATGATCCTCGATGCCGCCCGTACCGTGACCATCGTGCCCGGCTACGGTATGGCTGTGGCGCAGGCTCAACACGCCGTGCGCGATTTCGCCGACTTGTTGCAGAAACGCGGCGTGGAAGTCCGCTACGCCATCCATCCCGTCGCCGGCCGCATGCCGGGACACATGAACGTCCTGCTCGCCGAGGCTAAAGTCCCCTACGACCAACTCTTCGACATGGATGCGATCAACCCTACCTTCCGAGAGACCGATGTCGCCATCGTGCTCGGGGCCAACGACGTCGTCAACCCAGCCGCGCGCGAAGACCCCGCAAGTCCTATCTACGGCATGCCCATCCTCGATGTCGACAAGGCCCAGACCGTGTTCGTCATCAAGCGCAGCCTCAGTCCGGGCTTCGCCGGCATCCCCAACGAGCTATTTGCCGCCGACAACGCCCTGATGCTCTTCGGGGACGGCAAAGAAGTTACGCGCGAGCTGACCACGGCCCTACGCGAGTAAGAAACCGAGATGAAATGAGGAGCCACCGTCCCCCGTCTTACGAGGAGTCGTGAGGCGGTCAGGCTGGATCCTTACGCCTGACGACGAACCAGTCGTTGAGCAGGTTTTCCTTGTTGTAGCGCAGCTCTTCATCGCTGCCGTAGAGCACGACCTGGCAACCGGCAGCACTCGCGACGGCGTGCGCAGCGGCCGTATCCCACTCCATCGTTGGGCCCAAGCGCGGATAAACGTCCGCCGTCCCGTCGGCCACCATGCAGATCTTCAGGTAGCTGCCCATGGCGATGAACTCGACGTGCGGGTACTCGCGCCGCTGTTCGGCGACGAACGATTCCATCTCGGGTGTGGAGTGCGAGAGGCTGCCGGCAATGACCCACCGGCCATCCTTGCGGGGAGAGCCGCGAGGCGAGGGGTCAAGCGCCACCGGTGCGGCATCACCCTCCACCTTGAAGGCGCCGCCGGCACCATCGGAAAGTGAGCCGTAGTAGAGCGATTCTCGCGCAGGAGCATAAACCACCCCTGCCACGGGGCGCGAGTTTTCAATCAGCGCAATGTTGACCGTGAACTGCCCGTTGCGCTTGATGAATTCCTTTGTGCCATCGAGAGGATCGACCAGCCAATAGCTCGGCCACTCGCGCCGGACCTCATAGCGCGCATGCTCGCGGCTCTCTTCCGACAAGATCGGCACGTCGGGATAACGCTCCGCCAGACGCGCCTTGATGACTCTGTGCGCGCGCAGGTCGGCTTGGGTTACCGGCGAGGAGTCGCTCTTCCTGTCAACGTCGAAATCGGTTCGGTACACCTCAAGGATGGCCGCGCCGGCTTCACGGGCGGTGAGGCAAAGAAAGGGAAGATCAAGTTCGCTAAGTAAGCTCATTGGAAATCGAGACGTCGCCGCTGACAAAACTCAGAGCCGCGGGCGTAAGCCCGCGTTGAGCAACGTCAGCCCGGCAAGGACGCTGAGGTCAACCCACTTCTGCCTCGAAGCCACTCAACGCAGGCTAACGCCTGCGGCTCAGAGTCGCTGGCCGGGCCACGTTGCCCCTACCCCGCGGACCTCTACCCCACCTTCTGCCGATTGGCTTTCAGCATTTGGTGGGCATGCTTCACGGCGGTCGAAGTCACCTCGGCGCCCGAGAGCATCCGGGCCAATTCATCGACCCGCTCCGACTCCGACAACTCCGCCACGGAGGCAAACGTCTCGCTCTCGTGCTCTACCTTTTCGACGAAGTAGTGCGCGTCAGCAAATCCGGCAATCTGCGGCAGGTGCGTCACGCACAGCAATTGGTGACTGTCGGAAAGCTTCTTGAGCCGGCGTCCCAGGGTTTCGGCGACCCGCCCTCCGACGCCGCTGTCGATTTCGTCGAACACCAGCGTGCGCGGCGCTTCGTTCTTGCGCCGCTTGCCGAAGGTCGAGATCAAACAGCTTTTCAGAGCCAGCGTGATGCGCGACAACTCACCCCCTGACGCCACCTGTGCCATCGGGCGTGGAGGCTGTCCGGGATTCGCCGAGACCAGGAACCGCACCCGATCCCAGCCTGAACCGCCCCACCGGGCGACCCCTTCCTCGGGCTCTTCGAACGCGATCTCAAACCGGGCTTTTTCCATCGCCAGCGCGGCCAACTCCTTCTCGACTTGTGACTGGAGCTTCGCCGCGGCTTTGCGCCGCCGCTCGGAGAGGCTCTTCGCCAAGGCTTCGTATTGCTCCGCCGCCTCGTGGCGTTGCTGCTCCGTCTCGGCAATCGCCGTGTCGCTCGACTCCAGCTCCGCCAACCGGCTCTCGACTTCGCTGCCGTACGTCAGCACTTCTTCGACCGTTGCCCCGTACTTGCGCTTCAGGTTTTCGATCAACGCCAGGCGGTCTTCGATTGCCGCCAGCGCATCGGGATCGGGCTCCAGACGGTCGGCGTAACTTCGGATCTCGAATGCCGCGTCCTCGATGTTGGCCCGCGCGCCTTCTAACCGCTCCTTCAGTGAGCCGAGCGAGGCGTCCAGCACGATCAAGTCCTCCAACGCCTTCTGGGCCGCCGCCACTTGGGTGGTAGCCGAGACCGACGAGTCATAGAGCACATCGTAGGCCCGCGTGGCGTTCTCCTCGACGCGCGCCAAGTTGCCCAACACGTCGCGGCGTTGCGTCAACCGCTCCACTTCCGCCGGGTCGAGCTTCGCCTCGCCGATCTCACGATGCTGGAAGCGATAGAGGTCCGAGAGCCTCAAGCGCTCCTGCTCGTTTCCGCGCAACTCGCGCAGCCGTTCGTCCGCGCGGCGCCAGGTGCGGTAAACCTCGCCGATGCCGGCGCAGTCCTCGGCCGTGCCCGCGAAGGCATCAAGCATCTCAAGCTGCGT
>JAKZVK010000933.1:0-3616 GCA_047516085.1 Bryobacterales bacterium | reverse complement strand
GCCCAATTTGTCACCCGATATCGTTTCTTCGGAAACTTGTGGCGACGAGCAGCGTTGAATTTATGCGGCATTCAAGTGTCCAGATCAGAGGTGGAGCACCCGATTACCAGAACTACCTGTGTTCGTGCAACAACGTCGCTCAATGGCTGGCCCTGCTGCTCGACCGAGAAGAGGCCGAACGCAACGACCGGCGATTGACCTACAGGCTTCGCAACGCACGCCTGCGCCATCCGGACGCCTGCATCGAGGATGTCGATTCCTCGCCGTCCATGCGACCGTCTACAACCTCTTCAACGTCCAACGCCATCTGGTCTCCCGCCGAACACTCCGCCAATTCCGCGGCGACCCGATGAGACAGTGGCGGCAAGTGACGACCGTTGCATAATCTCCGGCGTCGGCGCCCACAAGCTGGTTACACGGTGGTTAACGTGACAACGCCCTCTCAACTGCTGTCACTGCCACAGGCAACGAATGAGCAAGAATTCCTGAACGTGTGACGATCAGGACGGACTTGGGAGGTAAACACCTCGTGGATGACTGCCCGATGGCTTCCGAGGTTATCCCGTCTACCGTTTCCCAGATCACTTTCGTCTTCATGTCCTTGGGGGAAATCCAAGGAATTGGACCGTTCCAAAAGGCTTGATTGCTTTTGGACGGCGTTCCCCCTCCAATCCATGGTCCAAGATCCGCAGAGAGCTTCGCGCGAGCCCACGAGCATGGAAAGTCCGTCATGCCGCGAGTGCCTCGTTCATCTCGGACATGACGTCATCCATCCTGTCTCCGAATAGGGCGAACATACGCCCCAGACCGCCATGGGCGTCAAAGGGGGCCAATTCGAAATCGTCACGTTCGATAGTGAAGGAGGTGGCGAGGTGGTCCCGGATCATGCGCAGCCAGACCATCTGTTCTTCGGAGAACTTCTCGCCCGCCCCGGCGTGTCGCTTCAGAATCCAGTTCTGAAAATTCCGCCGCACCCGAACCGAATGGCGGGTCAGCGTTTCGTCCAGACCGCAGACACGTCGAATGAGGGCGACCAGCGCAGTGAGTTCGCCCGCCGGATTGTCGCCCTTGTAGTCGTCGAGATGCGCGTAGGCGCGCCAGACGGTCAGGGGGGCAAGTCTCGGACGGTCCCGCTTCAGCTTAGCCAGTACGTCCTTGACCATGGTGTAGGTCACCTTGGAACGTCGCGCGGGCTGGTTGAAGTAGATGGTCAGCGCCTCGATCTCGTCGCGGTTCTCCTTGAGATAGTCCTCGAATTCCTGGGCGATCGTCGTCGCGTTCTTCGCCTCGTCGCCAGCCCATTCGGCGCGCTGGAGCGTGTCGAGGTTGTCATGGTCGATGGTCTGCTCGTTGTCGCGGCGGATCGTGTCGATGAGATTGATGAGCGGCCCGGTGAAGACGTTGGCGGCGCGCTTGATCCGTTCCTCGCGTGCACCCGCCATGGCGGAGTCGTCCGGTTCGGCGTGGCCTTCGGACTTGGCGTCGGCCTCGACCTTGTCCGGGTCGATGGCGTCGAACAGGTCGCTGACGATGGTAATGAGAGGCTTGCCGGCGGCCTGTGCGATTCTGGCCTGGTCTTCCGCCCCGAGCTTGTTGTCCAGGCGCGACAGGCGCGCGGCCAGCGAACTCACCGTCTCCTCGGACCGGTCGCCCATCATGAGACCCATGGCGAGGTCCTTGAACGGGATCGAAGGCTTGGTGTCCAGCGGCTGGCTTGCGGTCTTGAGCGAAGTGGTGACGCCGACGGCATCGACGATGACATAGTGGGTCTTGGCCCGGGCGGATGGCGTGACTTTCTGTAGGTTGTCCGGTGTGAGTACGCGGGTGCCGCGTCCCTTCATCTGCTCGAAGTAGTTCCGCGATTTCACGTCACGCATGAACAGCAGGCATTCGAGCGGCTTCACGTCGGTACCCGTCGCGATCATGTCCACGGTGACGGCGATGCGCGGGTTGTAGTCGTTGCGCAAGGCCGCGAGGGAGGACTTGGGGTTGCTGGCGGCGCTGGTGATCTTGCGGCAGAACTCGTTGCCCTCGCCGAATTCCTGCCGGACGGTCTGGACGATGTCGTCGGCGTGGCTGTCGGTCTTGGCGAAGATCAGGGTCTTGGGCAGCTCGTCGCGCCCGGAAAACATCTCCGGCCACTTGTCGCGGAAGGCGCGGACGACGGTACGGATCTGGTCGGGGTTCACGACCGAGCGGTCGAGCTGGGAAGCTGTGTACTCCTCCTGTTCGTCCTGCACTTCCCATCGGCGCGCGCGGGTTTCGCGCTCGCGCTTCTCGACGAGCTGCTCGGCTCTCAGCGTTTCGCCGCCCTGGGTGATCCGGGTATCGATGAGGTAGATCTCGTTGCCGACATTGACCTTGTCGGCTACCGCCCGCTCGTGGCTGTACTCGCTGACCACGTTCTTCTGGAAGAACCCGTAGGTGCGGTTGTCGGGCGTCGCGGTGAGCCCGATCAGGCAGGCGTCGAAGTACTCGATCACCTGGCGCCAGAGATTGTAGATCGACCGGTGGCACTCATCGATGACGACCACATCGAAACTCTCCGGCGGGAGGCTGGGGTTGTAGACGACCGGCAGCGGTTCCTTGCGGCGCCACATCCGTTCCTCGGGGTGTTCCTCCTCCGCACCTTCGGCCAGCTCCTCGCCTTTCAGGACGGCGTACATGCGCTGGATCGTGGAGATGACGACCTGGCTGTCGCCGGCAATGGAAGGCGATGTAAGCCGCTGGACGGTGTAGAGTTCCGTGAACTTGCGGTTGTCGTCGTTGGGGATGAAGGCCATGAACTCCTGTTCGGCCTGTTCGCCCAGGTTCCGGGTGTCGACGAGAAAGAGGACGCGGCGGGCGTCGGCGTGCTTCAGCAGGCGGTAGACCTGCGTGATCGCGGTGAAGGTCTTGCCGGCGCCGGTCGCCATCTGGACGAGTGCGCGCGGCCTGTCGGCTTTCAGCGAGGTCTCGAGACTGGTGATCGCATTGATCTGGCATTCGCGCAGGCCGACGGGGTTCAGCGGCGGAAGCGTGGCGATGCCCGACCGGAACGACCGTGGGGCAAGCGTCCAGGCCTTGAAGGTTTCCGGACGGTGGAAGGAAAAGACTTCCCGGGAGCGAGGATTGGGATCGCGCCCGTTCGTGAACCGCGTGATCTGTCCGGTGCCCTCGTAGAGAAAGGGCAGAGGTTCGGCGTTCGAGACCCATTTGAGCTTGGCCCTGGCATAGCCTTCCGATTGTTCTTCGACCGTGGTGAGCCTGGCTCCCCAGCTGTCCGGCTTGGCCTCGACAACGCCCACGGCCCGCCGGTCGCAGAACAGAACGTAGTCGGCGGGTCCGATGTCGGTCTGGTATTCGCGCACCGCGATTCCGAGCCCCGCGTTGAAGTCGAGCGCGTCCTTGTCCTGCACCTGCCAGCCCGCCAGCCGTAGGCGGCCGTCGATCCGGTCGCGGGCCACTTCTTCCGGGGTCTGGTTGACGTCAGGTGGGCTTTGTCAAGTTAACTGGATTCACTCCAAAATCTCGGTAAATTGTCGATGGCTGCTTTACGCAATTTCAATGGCTTAGCCTCGTGGAAAAATGCCGAAAACAGCCTACAATCAGTTAACTTGACAATGCCATTGGCCGG
>JAKZVK010000932.1:0-13295 GCA_047516085.1 Bryobacterales bacterium | reverse complement strand
GCCATGTACTGCAGGCGGAACAGGTCGGGCCGATACCGGGCCAGACGGGGACGCAAGGCGCAGATCATGCCGTTCAGCAGCCAGGGGTAGGCGGCCTGGTCCAGCGTCCGGTTATCGGGAAAGACTGCGGGCAGTGCCGCCAGCCCCTCCCAGAGGCGCTGCAAGTAGAGATGAAGATAGGCGTAAAAGCCGAGCAGTAAAACCGGCGTTAGGAGATAGAACCCTACCACCGGCACCCGCGCGCCGATGATCGGCAGCGGCGTGGTGGCGGAGTTGGTGAGCAATGCCGCGTCAGTCGTTGTCACCGCCGTCAGCAGCGTGTAGGCGCAGACGATCTGCATCGACAGAAACAGCTTGCGGGCGTTGCGGGAGGCTTCTTCGACGTTGGCGAGGCCCTTGAACTCGATCGCGGGCTCTTCGGGCATCGTTGTGCCCGAGAGATCCGCCCCCGCAAGCTGACCGGCCTGGAGCCCCGTCACCTTGCCCAGGTTGGCGTTGCGTAGGTCGGCGTCGTGGAAGGTCGTGCCGGCGAGGCTCGCTTCGCCGAAGTTTATGCCCCGCAGGTCGGCGCCTTGGAAGTTCGTCCCTTCGACGGTCGCCACATCGAGCGTGGCGTCCTGCAGGTCGGCGTTCGACAGGTTGGCATGGTGTAGATGAGCCTGGGTCAGGTCGGCGTGCTTGAGTTTGGCATCGCGAAGGTCGGCCTCGCGGAGGTCCTTACCCCGTAGGTCCGCGCCTTCGAGGTCCGGCGTGATATCGGGATGCTCCTTCCTCCACGGGTTCCAGGCCTCAACGCCTTGCTGGAGGATCTCAAGCGGCGTGACAACCACCGGCTGGGCAGCGGCGTCGTCGGGGGGCTCTGGTGGCTGGCTGGGAGTTTGGCTCATCCTGGCAACCCCGAGGTGCTGCTACTTGGAAAGAATAGCGCGAAAAGGCGTAGGAAAGGCTGCTGGGCGTGGGAAAACATCGTGGGGTATGCCCTCCAGGCTTGCCGCGGCTCGATTCTGGGAAACTCAGGGCAGTGGGCAACCGGGCAGCGGGGTTGATAGCGGACCTGAGAACCGAGGAATCGGTCCTCGTCAAGGCTGGAGCCTTACGCCACATCTCACCCTGACGCGCCGTGAGCACCCGAAAGTCGGGGGCATGGGCGGTGAGGGCAAACCCGCGGATCTCAAGACCGAGATCCGCGCTACGAGCTCCGAGTGATGGCCTGTAGCGCGGCGCAACGTCAAGTTGGGCTAGAATAAGAGTCAGACAGTCTTATGGCGGAAAACGACAAAACCTACAAGGCGGAGAACCTGGGCAGCGGTACCTTCGCCATCTCGAAACCCAAACGCAAACCCAAGAAGCTGCGGCAGTCTCGGGTCAAGAAGCCCCGGCGGGGCGCGCGCAAGTAACGGCGGCACCTAGCCTGGATTTCTCACCACCCGACGTCCGAAGTACGCGATAAGGTCGCCATGACTTCGTTGCGCTTGCTTGCCGTGCTCAATGTACGTCCAGTACACCACAACCTCACACAAGCCAGGGCGCCAAGCGGCTCGCGCCTCGTCCTGACAACCTTCTCACGCACTTCGCCTCGCCGCGTGGTGAGAAACCCAGGCTGGCAACCCTCACCCGTGGGACAGAAAAAGGCCCTGCAGGGATGGAGGCGTTCCCGTGGTCCGTGGGTACTCCCTGCAGGGCCTGACTCAGTGGACGAGTCTAGCGTGGCTTCTCCGGTTCCACCGGCTCCCGGCGGACGCCCGGGGCCACGACCCGCACGAGCGCTCGCAGCACGCCCCACTGCAGGGCCAGCGCGAAGCCGAACGACGCGGCTAAAACCAGGCTTGCCAGAACCAGTTGACCGATGCTATCCACGTGGTTGGGTTTAGCAACAAGGGGGCCAAAGCCGAAACGGTCGGTTTTCGGGGGTTTCCGGGTATCTGATCGCCGAAGGAGCCGGAAAGTTTTACGCTGTCCGGACGCGGGGTGTGTAGGAACTACGTGCCCGTGATGGAATCGCCAGCGGAGTAATAGTATGTACAATGATGTCAGTACGAACACATTAAAGCCGAGCGCGGCGGATGCAGGTCGAATGGGACGACGAGAAGGATCGGCGCAACCTTGCCAAGCACAAGGTGAGTTTCGAGACAGCCCGTCTTGTGTTCGACGATCCGTTGGCGGTGAGTGTGCCGCATCGCGTCGTCGGGGACGAGGAGCGCTGGAGGACCTTGGGCCGGGTCGGAGGCGTTGTGGTCCTTCTCGTCGCCCACACCTATCGGTGCGATGCGCAGGCCGAGATCATTCGCATCATCTCGGCGCGCAAGGCCACACCTCGGGAGCGGAGAATCTATGAGCATCAGCAACAGACAGGCGAGTAGCGAATTGACGGCGCTGCAGCATCAGAACGACGACGACATCGATCTCTCCGACATTCCTGAGCTGACCGACGCAAACCGGGCGGTGATCGGCAAGTTCTATCGGCCGATCAAGAAGCCGGTCACGATCCGCCTGGACGCGGACGTGTTGGGCTGGCTGAAAGCCAAGGGCGCGGGCTATCAGACACGGATCAATACGATCTTGCGTCAGGCGATGGAAAGAGAGGCCGGCTAGCGCGCTGCACCTGGATGACCCCTCACAGGCGCTCACGGCGCAGGGACAGAGCCGCGGGTGTGAACCTGCGGGCGCGCGGGCGCAGCCTGCGGTGCCGACAAGCTGCGCCAGTCGACATAGAGCCGCGGATTGACATTGGCGAGAGTTTCCGCGACTGCCGGGCGGGCGCGCGGGTTTACACCCGCGGCTCTGTTGTCTAATGGCCAACTCGCAATCGGCTAGAATGTACATCGTTCATGGCCGGGTGCAGGGCGTCGGCTTCCGCTACTTCGTCGAGCGGGCGGCCCGCGAGTTAGACTTGGCCGGGTATGTCAAGAACCGCGCTGACTCCACCGTCGAGGTCTACGCCGTGGGCGGCCCCGAGCAACTCGATCGCTTAGAGAAGCATCTGTGGGCCGGGCCGTCGTTCTCCCGCGTGGACTCGGTCGAGCGGCGGGAGACCGATCATGAGCCGATGTCGGAACGCAGAATCGCACCGGGGTTTAGAATCGAGTACTGAAGGATAGAAACAGACTTATGCCGACCCAAGGATCTTCGGCTGCCGCGTCAGGGGGCGCCGCGCCAAACATCGAGGCGGAACTCAAGAAGCTTATCCGCGAAGTGCCCGACTTCCCCAAGCCGGGGATTCTGTTCTACGACATCACTACATTACTCCGCGATGCCAGCGGCTTGGAGCTGATGCTCCGCGAGATGTCATCTCCCTTCGAGAGCGACAGTCCGGACCTCGTGGTCGGCGTCGAGGCGCGGGGCTTCGTCTTCGGGGCGGCCATGGCCGGGCGGCTCAACGCGGGCTTCGTCCCCGTGCGTAAGCCCAATAAACTGCCCGCCGAGACCGTGCAAGTGAGCTACGAACTCGAGTACGGCGAGGACACGTTGGAAGTGCACCGCGACGCGATCGAGCCCGGCCAGAAGGTGCTCGTCGTGGACGATCTTCTCGCCACCGGCGGCACGGCGGCCGCCACCTGCCGGTTGATCGAGCAGCTCGGCGGCCAGGTCACCGCACTCGCGTTTGCGGTCGAACTGACCTTCCTCAACGGACGCGACAAGCTCGACGGCTACGAGATTTTCTCCCTGTTGCAGTATCACGAGTAGCATGCCCACCCTGTCGGGCCGCGCGCCGGCCAAGGTGAACCTTGGCCTCAAGGTGCTCGGCCGCCGCCCGGACGGGTTCCACGAGCTGCGCACCGTCTTTCAAACGGTCTCGCTCGCGGACCGACTGAGCGTCACATACTCACCGCGCGGCCGCGGCGGCGTCACGATCGACTCCAACCAAGCCGAACTCTCCAACGACGACAACCTCGCCGCCCGCGCCGCCCGCGACTTGCTCGCAGCCGGACCCTGGCGCGGCCGGGTCCGGATCGACTTGGTGAAACACATCCCTCACGGCGCGGGGTTGGGAGGCGGTTCGAGCGACGCCGCGGCCGTTCTACGGGCGCTCGGGCGGCTGCTGCGGCCCGCCCCGGATGCGCGCCTGCTCTTCGAGATCGCCGCCGCTCTCGGAAGCGACGTGCCTTTCTTCCTTGTTGGGGGAACAGCCGTGGGCGTGGGCCGTGGCGAGGAGGTATACCCTCTGCCCGAGTTGCCGCGGCGATGGATCGTGATCTGGGCGCCGGAGGTGAGAGTCCCCACCGCCGACGCCTATCGCGCCCTCGTCAGGAAGCGCCCGCGTTTGACACCCGGCGACAAGCTCAATATCATAAGAGACTTCGGCTCAGGGATTTGTGTCTCTGAGCTGGGCGAGGCGCAAGATCTCACAGGAGACCTGCCAGGGATTTTCGAAAACGACTTCGAAGAAGTAATCTTCCAGCAATTTCCCCAGATCGAAGCAGGGAAGAATCGCTTGGTACAGCTCGGTGCTTCTCAAGCGATGCTGTCCGGCAGCGGATCAGCCGTGTTCGGGCTGTTCCCCGACCGTACTCTTGCGGAGAAAGCACGGCGCGGTTTGGCCGCCCTTCCCGGCGAGGCTTTTCTAGCCCGAACATTGGGCCGGCGAGCGTTTCGCCGATTATGGGATTGAGCGGACCCGAAGGCGTCTCTTCAGGGGTCGGGGGTTGACTCGGGGAGAAGCGTTTCCCGCCGAACAGGTTGAGGCGAACAGACTGGGCATTGCGCTGTGAGGAAGCACTTTGGCTGCACCGCAGTTGGCAACAACGATGAATCGTGATCGGCTGAAGGTTTTTACCGGGAGCGCCAACCCGAAGTTGGCCCAGGACATCTGCCAACATCTCGGCGTTCCGGTAGCCGACTGCATGTTGAAGACCTTTTCCGATGGCGAGACCTGGCTACAAGTCGAGGAGAACGTACGTGGCGCTGACGTCTTCGTCATCCAGTCGACCTCGACGCCGGTGGATCATCACCTCATGGAGCTGTTGCTCATGATGGATGCGCTGCGCCGGGCCTCGGCCAAGCGCATTACGCCGGTGCTGCCCTATTACGGCTACGGCCGCCAAGACCGCAAGGACAAGCCGCGCGTGCCGATCTCGGCCAAGCTGGTCGCCAGCCTGCTCGTCACCGCCGGCGCCGACCGCATCCTCGCGCTCGACCTTCACGCCGCGCAGATCCAGGGCTTCTTCGACGTACCCGTCGATCATCTCTTCGCAACGCCGGTGATGGTGGACCATATCACCACGCTTGGCTTGGAAGACCTCACGGTGGTTTCGCCCGATCCCGGCGGCGTGGAACGCGCCCGGGCGTTCGCCAAGCGTCTCGACGCGCAACTCGCCATCATCGACAAGCGCCGCGAGCAGGCCAACGTCGCCGACGTGATGAACGTCATCGGTGACGTGAAGGGACGCACCTGCATGATCGTCGACGACATGGTCGACACGGCGGGTACGCTGGTCAAGTCCGCCGATGCGCTGCTCGATCACGGCGCGACCGCCGTCTACGCCTGCTGCACGCACCCCGTGCTTTCGGGATCGGCGCTGAAGAAAATCAGTAAGTCATCCCTCACCGAGTTAGTCGTCACCGACTCGATCCCCTTGCGGGACGAATCGCTCCAGTGCGGGCGGATTCGTCAGTTAAGTGTGGCCCCGCTGCTGGCGCAGGCGATTGAATCGATTCACGAGGAGACCTCGATCAGCCGGCTGTTTGTGTGAGCCGTTAGGAGTTTCGCGATGCAACAACAGATTGAGATGGATGCCCAGGTGCGGGATGAGCGCGGCAAGAACGCCGCCGGCCGTCTGCGCGTGGCCGGTAGGCTTCCCGCGGTCGTGTACGGGCTGGGGAAGGACTCGATCGCGATCACCATCGACAGCGCGCACATCACCCGTATCTTGCAGTCGCCCTCGGGCCACAACCAAATCGTCAACCTGACCGTTGGCAAGGAGAGAGCTTCGGTGTTGGCGTCGGACTGGCAGATCGACCCCGTCAAGGGCCACCTGCTGCACGTGGATCTGCTTCGCGTGGACCTGAAGAAGACCGTCGACGTGATGGTGTCGATCGAGATCGTGGGCATCTCGCAGGGGGTCCGCGAACAAGGTGCGCTCGAGGAGATCGTCTCGCGCGAAGTGGAGCTGCGCGCCCTGCCGTTGAAGGTCCCGCGGTCGATTCCCATCGACGTCACCGCGATGGGGGTGGGGGACGCGGTTCGTGTTAAAGACCTCGCGCTGATCGACGACGTCACGTTCTTGAGCCAGCCCGATCGCGTCTTGGTACACGTGATCGCGCCGAAGGTGGTCGAGGAAGAGACGCCCGAGGTCGAGGAAGTCGCGGAGGGGGCCGAGCCCGCAGCCGAGGAGGGCGAGGACGAGAAAGACAAGGACAGGGAGAAGGGCCAGGACAAGCGCAAGGAGAGGGACTAGAGGGCCGGAGCCTGATGAGTCATGGCCGTCTGGCGCTGGCTGGAGCGTTTGCGCGCGCCGGGGCCGGCGGTTTCGTTGCCGAAGTCGGGCGGCTCCCCGGCGGTGCGGCGGGAACCGGAGTATCTCATTGTGGGGCTCGGGAATCCCGGTCCCAAGTATGAGCTGACACCGCACAACTTGGGCTTCTTGACGCTCGATCGGTTGGCGAAAGAAGAAGGAATCCGGTTCGGCCGGCGCGAAGGCAATGCGCTGGTCGGACAAGGTGAAGTGAGCGGCAAGCCGGTGTTGTTGGCCAAGCCGCTGTCGTACATGAACCGCAGTGGCGGTCCGGTCAAAGTGCTGCTCGACAAGTACCAGCTCGACCCCGGATGCTTGCTGCTGGTTTATGACGAATTGGCGCTCCCCTGGAGCACGCTTCGCATACGCGAGCGCGGCTCGGCCGGGGGGCACAACGGGGTGGAGTCGGTGATTGGTTCGGTCCGGTCGAGTGACTTCACCCGTCTACGGCTGGGCATTGGTCCCGGCCATCAGGTTGATGATGGGGCAACATATGTTTTGCGGCCCTTTCGTCGCGGTGAAATGAACGAACTGGAGGATCTGCTGGGACGTGCGGCTGACGCCGTCCGGTCGGTCCTATCCGAAGGCGCCTCCAAGGCCATGTCGGTATTCAACCGGCGCGCCCAAGGATCAACAGAGGAAAAATGAGAGTCTACGAACTGATCTTCATACTCAAGCCGGACCTGCCGGACGAAGAGATCGACGCCGCCGTCGAACAGGTGCAGAGCACCCTGACCGAGGGTGGCGCGAACATCGACAAGACCGATAGGTGGGGCAAGCGGCGGCTGGCCTACATGATCAAGAATTGCCGCGAGGGCTACTACGTTCTGATTCAGTACTCACTGGAGGCGGAAAAGGCTGCCCTGGCCAAGGAGATCGAGCGCCGCTTGCGCGTCTCCGACGCCGTGATCAAGTACCTAACGATCCGTACCGACATCGAGCAGAAGCGCGTCGCGAAGCACCGGCTGAAGCGCGAGAAGCGCGCCGCGCGCAAGCCGGCGTCCACTGCTTCCGAACGGCCCGAGGCGAGAAGCAGACCGAAGCCCGCGCCGGCCGAGCCAGGCAAACCCTCTCCCGCTCCCGCGCCAGCGGAAGCGGCGCCGAAGTGACCCGGGAGCGGTGACCTAAAATGGAAACGCGATATCGAGGGAGAGATCATGGGCGATACTGAAGACAAGACAAGTACCAAGACGCCGGCTGCGGAAAGCGCCGCGTCGGCTGCGGAAGCCAAACCCGCCAGCCAAGCTACGGAAGCCAAACCCGCGGGATCCGAACCGGCCGAAACCAAACCCGCTGTCCAGACCCCGCAAGGTAGACCCGTCGGCCAGGGCGGACAAGGTAGACCCGCCGGCCAGGGCGGACAAGCTAGACCCGCCGGCCAAGGCAGGCCCGCGGGACCGGGCGGCGACCGTCGGCCCGGAGGAGGCGGAGGCCGCCCGGGCCAACGCGACGGACGTCCCCGAGGGGGCGGCGGTGGTGGCGGTGGCAAGCGATTCTTCCGCCGGCGCAAGGTCGACTATTTCAGCGCCAACAAGATTGACGACGTCAACTACAAGGACGTCAATACGCTCCGCCAGTTCATCGGCGACCGGGGCAAGATCCTTCCGCGCCGCCACACCGGCCTGAGCGCGCAGCATCAGCGCCTCGTCAAGCGCGCCATCAAGCGCGCCCGCAACATCGCGCTACTACCCTTCGCGGGAGACGGCTAGCCCGGAGAACCATACCATGGTTGAAGTCATACTCAAGCAAGAAATCCGTAAGCTCGGCAACCGCGGCGATGTCGTGCGCGTCGCCAACGGCTATGCCCGCAACTTCCTGTTTCCGAAGCAGATGGCCATGCCGGCCACCGGCGCCAACAAACGCCAACTCGAAGAGATGAGGGCCGCCGCCGACCGCGAGTCCGCGCGACTAAAGGGTGACGCTCAGAAACTCGGCGAGATCATCCAGGGACTCGCGATCGAGCTTACCGAACGGGCCGGCGAGTCCGATCAGCTCTTTGGGTCCGTCACGTCCCGCGACATCGCCTCGGAAATCGAGAAGCTCGGTTACACCATCGATCGCCACAAGATCGTCATCACAAAGCCGATCCGCACGGTCGGCGAGCATGAGGTGACGGTCCATCTTCACCGCGACATCGACATCCCGTTGAAGGTGACGGTGCTGGCCGAAGGCCGCGAAGAGGGCGAGGAGCCCTCCGAGGTCGCCGCGTCCGAAGGCGACGCTGCAGCCGAAGGGGACACCGCGGCCGAGAGCGACACCGCGGTCGAGGTCTCCGCGGAAGAGCCTGCCGCCGAAGCCGACCAAGCCGACGAAGAGTCCTGATGTTCTTCGATCTCAGCGGCCAGACCGCGATTGTCACGGGTGCCGCCCAGGGCATCGGCGCCGGCATCGCTGACCGCTTGGCGCGGGCTGGCGCGCAGATTGCCGTCGCTGACCTCAATGCGGACAACGGCGAGGCCGCCGCCGCGAAGCTGACCGCCGACGGCCTCAATGCCTTCGCGGTCCAAGTGGACGTCAGCCGTCGCGATTCGGTCGAGCCGATGGTAAAAAGCGTACTCGACCGCGCCGGTCAAATCGATATCTTGGTCAACAACGCCGGCATTGCGGGCATCGCCGCGCCGATCTGGGAGCAGGGCGACGACGATTGGCAAAGTGTCATCGACGTCGATCTCACCGGCGTCTTTCTGTGCTGCCGCGCGGTGCTGCCGCATATGCGGGAGCGTGACTACGGCCGCATCGTCAACATCGCCTCGGTAGCCGGCAAAGACGGCAATCCCAACATGGTGGCCTACTCCGCGGCGAAGGCCGGCGTGATTGCGATCGCAAAGTCGGTCGGCAAAGAGGTCGCCACCAACAACATCTGCGTCACCGCCGTTACGCCGGCGGTCATCCGAACCCCGATCCTCGATCAGCTCACCGAGGAGCAGGTCGAATACATGACGTCGCGCATCCCCCGTGGGCGCACGGGTACGGTTGAAGAAGTCGCGGCCGTCGTCCACTTTCTCTCGAGCCCCGACTGCTCGTTCGTGACCGCCCAAACCTACGACGTCAGCGGCGGCCGCTCAACGTTCTAGCGAACTTGCGGCGTAAGCCTCCAGGCTTGCCGAGAACCCGTTCCTCGGTTCTCACGACGGCAAGAACATCGCCACCCGCTAATTAGCCGCAGTACCACCCATTCAGCGGTACAATTGCCTCAGGCGTAAGGACATGGCTGGGATCGGCCAAACTATCTCGCACTACAAGATCACCGAGAAGCTCGGTGAGGGCGGCATGGGTGTCGTCTACAAAGCCGAGGACCTTCGCCTGGAGCGCACGGTCGCTCTCAAGTTTCTCGGGTCCAGCGCCTTGGAAGACGACGAGCCCAAGGCACGCTTCATCCACGAAGCGAAAGCCGCGGCGGCCCTGAACCATCCCAACATCTGCACTATCTACGAAATCGACCAGGCCGACGGACAGCCCTTCATCGCCATGGAGTGCATCGAGGGGACCAGCGTCAAGCAAAAGGTCGAATCGCGTCCCCTCCCATTGGACGAAGCCTTGGACATCGCGATCCAGGCGGCCCAGGGTATTCACGCGGCTCACCGGCGCGAGATTGTCCATCGAGATATCAAGAGCGCCAACATCATGGTCGGCTCCGAAGGCCTGACCAAGGTCATGGACTTCGGCCTGGCGCAACTCGCCGGTCGCACCAAGCTGACCAAGATCGGCTCCAGCCTGGGCACACCGGCCTACATGTCACCCGAGCAGGCGCTTGGCGAAAAGGTCGATCATCGCAGCGATATCTGGTCGTTCGGCGTCGTGTTGTACGAGATGGTCACGGGACAACTCCCCTTCAAGGGTGAAGTCGAGGCGGCAGTCGCCTACGGGATTGTCAATGAAGAACCGGAGCCGCCTACCGGCTTACGGAGCGGTGTGCCGATCGAGTTGGACCGAGTGGTAAGCAAGGCCCTGGCCAAGAGTCGGGAAGAGCGGTACCAACACATTGACGAGCTATTGGTCGATCTGCGTGCGCTGCGCAGGGAAGTCGAAACCGGCCATGCCAAGCGAGCACCGTCTCGCGAGCGAGGGGGCCAAGTCCCGGAGCCAGGCGCGCCATCCGACCAGGGTGTTGCCGAGGTCGTTCCCTCCGGCCGTCCCGCAACCCCACCCGCGGGCGCCGAACCCGGAGCTCGTCCCAGCGAGCCCAGCCTCCTCTTGCGATATATGCGGCGGCCGGGACTTGCCATTCCTGTGCTTGTTGGCATCGTTGCACTTGTTGCAGCCGTGACGTGGATGTTCCAGCGAAACGCCCAGGTGCGGTGGGCCAGGGCCGAAGCGGTTCCTCAGATCGTTCGGCTGGTTGACGAGCAGCAATACATCGCAGCGTTTGATCTGGCTCAAGAGGCGGAACAGTTCATCCCCGATGAGCCGGCGCTGACCGCCCTGTGGCCCAAGGTCTCGCGCGAGATCTCGGTTGAGACCGACCCGCCGGGAGCGGATGTTTACGTGCGGGATTATGCGGATATGGAAGCTGACTGGCAACACCTGGGTCAGTCTCCTATCGAAGGCGTGAGGCTTCCCCTGCGGTACAGCCGCTGGCGTGTCACCAAGGACGACTACGAAAGAATCGAGACGGCTGATGTGTCCGGCCCCTTTGGTTTGCGGAGGGTTGACGACCTTCGTTTTGAGTTTACCGAGCAGGGCAGCATACCCAATGCAATGGTGCGCATCCCTAGCGGCACATTCCGACAGCGGGCAGGATTGCTAGGGACGTTAGGCCCCATCGAGTTACCGGCGTACCTCATCGATCGATTTGAAGTCACGAACAGGCAATTCAAGGAGTTTGTCGATGTCGGAGGGTACGGGAAGAGCGAGTATTGGACCCATGAGTTCGCCAAGGAAGGCGTTACGCTTACCTGGGAAGAGGCCATGGTCGAGTTTCGCGACGCTACGGGACGGCCAGGACCCTCGACTTGGTCGCTGGGAACGTATCCCGAGGGCAAGGATGATTTTCCGGTGAACGGCGTCAGTTGGTACGAAGCGGCAGCCTATTCGGAATTTGCCGGAAAGTATTTGCCGACGATCTACCATTGGCGCCATGCTGCGTCGGTAGGCCGACAGGACCACATCATTCCACTCAGTAACTTCGGGACGGACGGCCCTGCCGGGGTCGGCGCTTTTGAAGGCATCAGTGCCCACGGAGCCTACGACATGGCAGGGAACGTTAAGGAATGGTGCTGGAACGCTCTAGGGGACCAGCGCCTGATCCTGGGAGGGGCCTGGAATGAGCCCCGCTATATGTTTACGCAAGTAGATGCGAAATCACCCTTCGATCGTTCCGCCACCAACGGATTTCGGTGTGTACGATATGACAACGCCGAGGCGATCCCTGAGGAGGCTAAGCGGCCGGTTGAGCGAAAGTTCCGAGATTACACGAACGAGCAGCCCGTCAGCGAGGAGACCTTTCAGATTTACAAAAACATGTTCGCCTACGACCGAACCGACCTTAATGCAGAGATTGAGTCGGTAGACGACAGCTCACCCTACTGGACTAAGGAAAGAGTAACCTTTAGCGCCGCCTACGGCGACGAGCGGGTTATCGCTCTCCTCTATCGGCCCAAGCAGACGGCTCCACCCTATCAAACGGTCGTCTACTTCCCGGGAGCTGGGGCGCTCCGAGCCGGCTTCCATGGAGGATCTGCGGGGCATGGGACAAATCGCTCCGATCATTAGGGCCGGTCGAGCGGTTTTGTATCCCGTCTACAAGGGAATGTATGAGCGTTCGGATCCATCTGACGAGACGCTGGGTCTTCGCGCACGGAGGGATCGAAGCATCATGTGGGCGAGAGACCTTGGCCGTTCCGTGGATTACCTGGAGTCGCGGGAAGACATACTGCATGATCAGTTGGCCTACTATGGCAGCAGTTTGGGTGCCGCGTGGGGTCCTGTACTGCTATCGGCGGAAGGCCGTTTTCAGGCTGCCGTGTTCGTGAACGGAGGCCTGATTCTCTCTCCCAGAAACACCTATCATCTGTCCGAGGTCGACCCGTTCAATTTTGTTCTGCACGTTAGGCTGCCCGTCCTCATGCTGAATGGCGAACATGATCTGATCTTTCCCGTGAATGAATCGCAGAAGGTCATGTTTCGCCTGCTGGGCACACCAGAAAAAGATAAGCGTCACGTTATTTACGAACGAGGCCACTCCAGACAGGTCCTCTCCAATGAAGAGATCCGTGAGACCCTCGATTGGCTCGACCGCTACCTCGGGCCTGTGAACTGAAAGCCGACATCCAGAGGTGGCCGTTGAGCTAGAGCCGACGGGTAGGGACTGAGGTGTGGCGTAAGGCTCCAGCCTTGCCGAGTCTCGATTCTTCGAGACTCAGGATGGCAAACCACCGAGCAGCGGCTAAGGCTCGTGGACCGGAGAACCGACGAATCGGTTCTCGGCAAGTCTGGAGGCTTACGCCACGCTACCGGCCGATCACATATCCATCAGTTGCGGGAGCGGCCCGACCCCCCAAGACTCCTGTGTCATCGCGCCCGACCGTCTTTGCACGCTTCGGGCAGATCCGCGAACCGCACCGTGAACTGGCCGCCGGGTTCGGGCCGCAGTCGAGCCGGGTAGTTGAAACTCCACATAGGTCTCCTACTCCAGATCCGCCGATGACAGGCCTAGTAATAGCTTGCAGAAGTTCGAGTCCGTATGAGGAGCGCTAGATCGGGTGATCGGGTCGGGTGACGGGGATTGCGCCCCGGCACCCTCCCACACCACCGGACATACGGTTTTCCGTATCCGGCGGTTGGACCCGGCGACTTTACCCGCACGCCGCAAGATTCGATGGCACCACCAACCCGTAGCGCTGT
>JAKZVK010000931.1:0-10333 GCA_047516085.1 Bryobacterales bacterium | reverse complement strand
CTCCGGAGCTTCCGGTGTATCGCGAGCGCGGTCATCGCCGGCTGGCTGCCCGGACCTATGCGACGAAGTGCTCGACCTGCATCTGGGGCTGCAAGATGTCGGTGGCGATGATCATCGATCAGTGGAACCCGAGTCAGAAACGGTACCGCGAGGAGACGTTCTGCTATGGGCCTCTCTCGTGACCGCACCACAAGGCCGGCCCTACCCGCAAGGTGCCCGGGCACCATGGCATGAGCTGGGAGGAGGAGGATTGGGTCGAACAGGAAGGCGTCGCGCACCGCCGTCCCGACGATTGATGGCGGCCTGATCCGCCTTACGCCCCGCCGCGCCCTCCTTCCGCTCACGTCTGCTCAAAACATTCCCCTTCCCTTCCCTTTTGTATTTGCATTCGCCGCCGATTCGTGGCAGAATACTATGGCGAACAAAAGGCGAAGAAAGGAATGGCTTGCCTGCTTCTCCCCGTCTGGACACGCTTCGAGACCTGCTGCGCAAGCAGGGCTTGGGCGGAGCTTTACCCAAGCCCGCGAGCCGCCGCGAGCCACCCGCCCCGACCGGCTTGGCCGAGCTGGACGCACTGCTCGGCGGCGGCGTCCCGCGCGGACAAATCAGCGAGCTGGTCGGGGCGGACTCCAGCGGCCGCACGAGCGTTGTTTTCTCGTTGTTGGCCGGGGCGACCGGGCGCGGCGAGGTGGCGGCCTATATCGACGCGACCGACTGCCTCGATCCGCCTTCGGCCCGGCAGGCCGGGGTGGTGCTCGAGCGGCTGCTGTGGGTCCGCTGCGGGACGTCGGGGCGGGTGCCGGCGAGGAGGAGGTACGAACGGATCGTCGCCAAGCAAGCCCGGGTGGACAAGGCCTGGCAAGCGGTCAATTTGGTGGCGTCGGCCGGCGGGTTCGGCGTGATCGTGCTGGATTTGGGCGGGTTGCCGCGCCGCAGACTGCGCGCGTGGCAAAGCCGGCAGTGGCTGCGGCTGTTGCGTGCGGTGGAGAATAGTCCGACGGCGTTGGTGATTTTGGCCGCCCAGCATCTGGCGGCGAGTGTATCGGCCTTGGTGCTTGGGCTGTCGCGCGAGCAAACCTGTTGGTCGGGCAAGGCGGGCGTGTCATTGTTGTTGGACGGGATGGAGAGTCAGGTGAGGGTGTTGCAGCAGCGGCGGTAGAGAGGGAGGGAAGACGCTCGGCGGTAGTGCCCTGTAGGGGTACGGGAAAATAGTCCCCGGCTTCAAGCCGTGGGTACGAGGCCACAAAGGAGAGGAGCCCTGAAGGGGCGCAGGAAGATGGCGCACAGTTTCCACTATGTATTGATTCACGTCGTTTTCTCGACCAAAGAACGGCGACCGACTCTAACCGAAGACATCCGCGCCCGTCTCTTTACCTACATGGGCGGCATCGTGCGGGAAGCCGGCGGGAAGGCCTTGATCATCAACGGTGTCGTTGATCACGTTCATTGTCTTGTCTCGATGCCTTCCACGGTGTCCTCGGCGGAGATGATCCGCATGATGAAGGGGAAGTCTTCGAAGTGGGTCCATGAGCATTTTCCCGAGAAACGATCTTTTGCATGGCAACGAGGGTATGAAACTTTCAGTTTGAGCCATTCGAAGTTGGGAGAGGTAACGAGATACATCACCAATCAAGAGGAACATCATCGGAAGGTTTCGTTCCAAGAGGAGTTCCTGTCTCTGTTGAAGAAACACGATATTGAATTTGATGAACGCTATATTTGGGGGTGAAAACCTCCTGCGCCCCTTCAGGGCTTGACTGGTTTTGGGTTGGGTACCCACGGCTGAAGCCGTGGGCTATTTTCCGACGCCCCTATGGGGCAAAAACCAGGGCCAGCGTCCCTATGGGGCAAAAACCAGGGCCAGTGTCCCTATGGAGTAAAAGCCAGGTTCCTCGCCGGCTTGGGTCCCTGAAGCACCATGGCTCTGTTAGCAGCATCACGTGCTCGCTGTCACACTTTGAGTCCAATGGGGATGGTCACGCTTGCTGTTTTACTTTAAATTTGTATGTCTCATCTTCACGCCTGCCTCTATGTCCCTGACTACCCCGCGGCGGTGCGGCTGCGGGGAGAGCGGAATTTGTGTGCGCCGCCGACGGTGGTCTTTATCGGCAAAGCGCCGAACGGCGTTGTCTACGCCGTGAACGAAGCGGCGCGGGCCGGTGGGATTCGAGAAAGCATGCCATTGGCGGAAGCCAAGGCCCGGTGGGAAACGTTTTCCTTTGCGTCGCCGGCGTCCTTGAATGGAAACAGGTCTGCGTCGCGGTCGGGAACGGCAGCGCCCTCGAAAGGGAACAGATCTGCGACATCGGCGCGGCCGGCATCTGCCGCGAATGGGAATCCCTCGCAAGGTAAACCCTTGCAAGGTAGCTTGCGAAGCAATCGGCCGGCCGGCGGGGTCGGGCATCCACGCAACCTGCGGCCGGGAGTTCCACATGCGTCTTCGTCCGAACCCGCGCGGACGACGGAGGCTTCCCCAGAGCCCACGACATTGCAGCGCACCACATTGCAGCACGCCACATTGCAGCACGCCACTTTGCAGCACGCCACTTTGCAAGTGCTCCCTCGAGATCCCGAAGCCGAAAAGCAAACACAGCAGGAACTACTCGATTTGGTGCTGACCATCTCCCCGCAGGTGGAAGACGCCGCGCCGGGGATGATCGTGCTCGACCTGGCCGGGCTGCCCGACCCCTATCACTCGGCGAGCCGCCTTTCGCTCGGCGCGGAAAAGTTAGGGCTGGCCGTCAACTTGGGTGTTTCGCGGAACCGCTTCGTGGCCCTGTGCGCGGCGCGGACGCAGGCCGGGGTGACGCACGTCTATCCCGGGCAGGAGGCGGGCTTTTTGAGTCCGCAGCCGGTGGACGTGCTGCCGCTTGAGAAAAGCGAGCAGGCGACGCTCGCTCGCTGGGGGATCCGCACGATCGGCGAGTTGGCGCGGTTGCCCGAGGATTCGCTCGTCGCCCGCTTCGGCACGCGCGGCGCGCAGTTGTTGAAGCTCGCCCGCGGCGAGGGCGACGCCGTGCTCCATCCGTACGAACCGCCTCTGTCGCTGGAGGAGACGACGGACCTCGATTGGCAGGTGTGCGAGCTCGAGCCACTGGCCTTCTTGCTGTCGGACCTGCTCAACCGGCTTTGCTTCAAGCTGCAGGGGTTGAATCTGGCGGCAGCGGAGATTCGCGTCTCGCTCAAGCTGGCCGAGGGGTCGCGGTTCGAGAGGGCGGTATCGCTGTCGTATCCGCTGGCCGACCCGCGCGTGTTGCTGACACTCGTGCGGCTGGATTTGGCGGCGCATCCGCCCGGCGACGCGATCGAAGGCGTCAGCGTCTCGGCCAAGCCCGTGCCGCGGCGCATGATGCAGTTCGCGTTGTTCGAGCCATCGGTTCCCACCCCCGAGAAGCTGGCCGTCACCCTGGCGCGGCTGGCGAATCTTGTCGGATCTGACCGCGTGGGCGCGCCGAAAGTGGTCGACACGCACCGTCCGGGTGCGTTCGCAGTGGAGGTGTTTGAGCCGGTCCGTCTGCCGGGTCGCGGCCGTAAGGGAGCGGTTGCCTCGGGTGGACGATCACTTCCTGGCAGAGCAAAGCAACCCCGTTTGGTTCCGGCTGGTGCGGGTCAGGGAGTATCCCCGCCGCTAAAAACAGCAAAGAACGGGGAGGACCTGCCTCGCGAGGAGTCGCGAGGCGGCAAGCCTGGGGGTTTGCGCCACATTGCCCCGGCAGCTTTGTTGGGGATAGTACCGGCCACGGACTCTCGATCTTTGGGCAACGGGCTCCCGACTACGACAGTCGAGACAAAATTCAGGGCAAACAGGATGTCCGCACCGCCGGGCACGGCATGCCGTGCCCCTACATCCCCGAAGGCCACGGAACAACAGGGGGGACATGCAACGTCAGTCCATAGAAAATCAGTTGGCGAGGCAAGAGTGCCTGGCCCTGCCTCTGATGCCCTTGCTTTCGAGGTGCATGATTTCCGTGCGAAGCGGGCGCGTCAGAACCAAACGGCCGCCACCCTCACGCTGCCGGATCCGCTCGCCGACGCCCCCCGGCGCTTCCTGGCGTTTCGCTGTTTCCGTCCGCCGGCGGAGGCCGAAGTCATCCTGCGCGACGGGCTGCCGGTGTACGTTCGCGCCGCCGATCTGCAAGGCCCGGTGCACACCCGCGCCGGCCCGTGGCACGTTTGCGGCGAATGGTGGACGCCCGAGGGCTGGAGCTACGAAGAGTGGGACGTGGAGGTGAACCAGCGGTTGTATCGAGTGTGTTGCGAGAAGCCGACACGGGTTTGGTACGTGACGGGGGCGTATGATTGACACCCTGCATGCGAACGGAACCAGCTTCGGCAGGCCCTCGCCCGTTTCTGGGGATTGGCTGGGCGGGCGGAAACGTCGACCCGGAGGTCGACGCGGCTGGCCAGGAGGCCCGCGCCACCAGGCACAGTACTTTTATTCGAGCAAAGTTAACTGTAACTCTTGCGATCGCCAGCGACGGAAATCCGTGTCGAAAGAAACCAGGGTCCAGGAGCGCACTTGAGCGAAAGCAGCCAAGTACGCATCAGTCCAAAGTTGAGCGCCCGGCAGACGGGACGTGGAATGTCGCTTCCAGACCTCTTCGACCTCCGGACGCTCGGGAGCAAAGAAGACCCGCCGGTCCCGTACCAGCGATTCGTAGATTTTCCAGGCGTCTCGCCGGCTGACCACGTCTTCCGCCATGACTTTGGGATTGCTGAGCAGCCGCAGAAATCCCATTTGCGTGACGCGGCAGAAGGAGGCAGAGTCCCGACCGATGGATTCGAACCACTCGCTTGCACTCGGGTAGTGCACATGCCGATCCAAGGCAAGGGCGAGCCAGACATTGACGTCAGGTAAGCAGATCTTCGATCTCGGCATTGGTCAGATGGAGCGTCCCCGGCCTCTTGGAGCGAATTAGGGGAAGCTTGACTGAGTACTCCTCGGTGCTCTCTTCCCTTGCGATTTCCGACTCAACGGCTGCCGAGACGAGGTCCTTGATACTGATGCCGCGTAGTGCAGCAGTGGCTTTCATCTGCCGGAACAGGGGGTCGGGCAGATCGACGGTTGTGCGCATATTTATAAGTTTAGCATAAAAACATAAACCTGATGTGCGTCGAGATCCACACCGCTTCCGGCTTCAGCTTTCCTGCGGGGACTTCGCAGCCTGAAGACTTTGTGGTGGAAGCTGCGTGGTTGGGTGAGCGGAGACGTCGACCCGGAGGTCGACGCTGCAGGCCAGGAGGCCCGCGCCACGAGGGACGGGGCTAATGTATCTCGAACTTCATACTGCCTCGGGCTTCAGCTTTCTCGCCGGGGCTTCGCAGCCCGAAGACCTTGTGGCTGAAGCCGCGCGGCTGGGCTATGAGGCGCTGGCGCTGTGCGACCGCGATAGCGTCTCGGGGGCGCCGCGGTTTCATAAGGCGGCCAAGGAAGCCGGAGTGCGCGCGTTGATTGGGTGCGAGGTTTCGCTGGAAGGTTCGTTGCAGAATAGCGGCGCGGGCACGGCATGCCGTGCCCCTACAGGTGCAAGGGATGCGGCATGGCGTGCCCCAACAAGCTCAACGGCCAACGGGTCACGAATCACGGATCACAAATCACGAATCACGAATCACGGAACGCGAAACACGAGCCCGACCCTTTCGCTGCTGGTCGAGAACCGGCGTGGCTACCAAAACCTGTGTCGACTGCTGACCCGCATGAACACGCGTGCGCCGAAGGGCGAGGGCCGGGCTACGTGGCGGGATATCGAGGAGTTCTCTGGCGGCTTGATCGCGCTGCTGTCCGACCTGCGCGACGCCGAGCCCGTGCGCTCGATCTTCGGTCCCGGCCGCCTGTACGTCGAGTTGCAGCGCCACCTGCGGCGCGAGCAGGAACAAGCCAACCGTGTCCGCGTCGACTTCGCACGCCACTACGGCCTGCCGCTGCTGGCGACAAACGGCGTCCGTTACGCCAAGCAATCCGCGCGGGCACTGTTTGACGTGCTCACCTGCCTCCGCCACAAGACCACTCTCGACCAGGCCGGACACCGGCTCGACGCCAACGCCGAATGCCACCTCAAACCGCCGCGCGAGATGGAGCGGCTCTTCGCCGATTTGCCTGACGCTGTGCGGAACACGCGCGAGCTGGCCGGGCGGCTGCAGTTCACGCTCGAAAATCTCGGCTACGAGTTCCCGCGCTACCCGGTGCCGGCGGGTGAGACGGCCACGTCCTACTTGCGCCAGATGACCTTTCGAGGCGCCGCCGAGCGTTACCGCCAAATGTCCCATCGCGAGCGCGCCTTCCGTCAGATCGAGCACGAGTTGCGGGTAATTGAAAAGCTTCGGCTTGAAGGTTATTTCCTAATCGTCTGGGATCTGGTTGAGTTCTGCCGCCGCGAAAAGATCCTCGCCCAAGGACGCGGCTCGGCCGCCAACAGCGCCGTCTGCTACAGCCTCGGCATCACGGCGGTCGATCCGGTCGGCATGGAACTGCTGTTCGAGCGCTTTCTTTCGGAGGAGCGCGGCGAGTGGCCCGACATCGACATCGACCTGCCGAGCGGCGACCAGCGCGAAAAAGTCATCCAACACGTCTACGACCGCTACGGTGCGCGCGGCGCCGGCATGACGGCCAACGTCATCACCTATCGCGGCAAGAGTGCGGTGCGCGAAGTCGGCAAGACGCTCGGCTTTCCCGAAGAGATGATAGGGCGACTGTCGAAATGCATCCACAGCTTCGAGTACACCGACGATTCCGACAAGCTCGTCGATCAGGCGCGCGGCACGGGCTTCGACGTGTCGCACCCGCGCGTCCGGCACCTGATCCGCCTGTGCCTCGAAATCCAAAACCTGCCGCGGCATCTCGGGCAGCACTCCGGCGGCATGGTCATCTGCCAGGGCTCGTTGGACTCGGTTGTGCCGCTCGAGAACGCCCGCATGCCGGGCCGTGTCGTCGTGCAATGGGACAAGGACGATTGCGACGACCTCGGCATCATCAAGGTCGACCTGCTCGGCCTCGGCATGATGGCCGCGCTCGAGGAGTCGATCGAGATCCTGCACTCGCACGGACACGACGTCGACCTCGCCCGGTTGCCGCCCGACGATCCCAAGACCTACGCCATGATCCAGAAGGCCGACACGATCGGCGTCTTCCAGATCGAGAGCCGCGCGCAGATGGCGACGCTGCCGCGGCTGCGGCCGCAGTGTTTCTACGACCTGGTGGTCGAGGTGGCGATCATCCGTCCGGGGCCGATCGTCGGCAATATGGTGCACCCCTACATCAACCGCCGCGTCGGACGCGAGCCGGTCACCTACCCGCATCCGTCACTCGAGCCGATCTTGAAGCGCACGCTCGGCGTACCGCTGTTTCAAGAGCAGTTGCTGCGCCTGGCGATGGTGGCGGCAGGGTTTACGGGCGGCGAGGCGGAAGAGCTGCGGCGCGCGATGGGCTTCAAGCGTTCAACCGAGCGCATGAAGTCGATTGAAGAGAAGTTGCGGCGCGGGTTGGCGGGGAACCAGATCCACGGTGAGGCGGCGGAGCAGATCATTCGCTCGATCACGTCGTTCGCGCTGTATGGGTTCCCGGGGTCGCACGCCGCCAGCTTTGCGCTGATTGCTTATGCCAGCGCATATCTGAAGGCGCACTACCCGGCTGTGTTCACGACGGCGTTGCTCAACTGCCAGCCGATGGGTTTTTACAGCCCGGCGACACTGGTGAAGGATGCGCAGCGGCATGGCGTCCGCGTTCGCCCGATTGACGTTACTGTTTCCGGCGTCAAGTGCAAGGTGGAACCGAGCCGTGACCGTGAGGGAGCGGTCAAGCCTAGTGACAAGGGAGCCGCGGGCACGGCATGCCGTGCCCCTACATTGTCGACGGATCACGAATTACGGATCACGAATTACGAAAATACTATCCGTCTGGGGTTGATGTTCGTCTCCGGCCTGCGTGCCGAAACCGCCGAAGCGATCGAGCGCGAGCACCGGCGGCGAAGGTTCACGTCGATCGATGACCTGGTCCGGCGCGTGAAGCTGAAGAAACCCGAGCTGGACGTATTGGCCGAAATCGGCGCGCTCAACTCGCTCGGTCGGGGGATGCACCGCCGCGAAGCCCTGTGGCAAATCGAAAAAGCCTGGCGGCCCAAAGGACCGCTATTTGAAGACGAATCCCAACCAAGCCGTGCCGACAAACCGAGCCGTGACCGTAAGGGAGCGGTCCGCTCCAGCAACAAGGAAGCCGCGGGCACGGCATGCCGTGCCCCTATAGAGTCACGGCCTACCGTTAACGAATCACGATTCACAAATCACGAGTCACGAAACACGAAACACGAAACACGAATCACGAATCACGACCCCTGTCCTCTGCCGCCGATGAACCCCTTCGAGCGCCTCGACGCCGACTACCGCGGCACCGGCCTCACGACCGGCCCGCATCCGATGCATTACTTGCGCGAGGGCTTGCATGCGCTGGACGTGCTGTCGGCTATTGAGCTGCCGAAGCGCCGTCACGGGCAGTGGGTGAGGGTCGCCGGGGCGGTTATTGTCCGCCAGCGGCCGGGGACGGCGAAGGGTTTTTTGTTTGTCAGTCTCGAAGATGAGACCGGGGTGGCGAACATTATTTGCAAGCCGCCGTTCTTTCAGGACAACCGGCTGGTGCTGACGACTGAGCCTTTTCTTTGGTTCGAGGGGGTGCTGCAACAGCAGGACAATGTGACCTCGGTGAAGGCCGAACAGGTGAGGCCGCTAGCGGATGTGGCGAAGCTCGAGATCGCCTCGCATGATTTTCATTAAGGTAACCGCTCCCACCTTAACCCATCTCGACGCAAGCTGACACCCAGGTTCTGCTGGTACACTCTTCTGTGCACGAGATAGGCCGCCAATGTTGCCGTTGGAGCAGTAGCGGGCTCCGGTACGGGCGCGGCCACAGTAGACTCGTTTGCTAAGCTTTCGATACCATTCTCAGTCCCGATAACGCCAAGGACCCCGAGGAATACGGCTACTGAATCAGAGGCGTGAGCTGAGCAAATGAAGGTCATCGTGGGTGTCGAAGCCGGTGAACCGAAAGACCGGTCCGACATTGAGAGTCTGCTGGGCGCTAGAGCCGCCGCGGCGCGGACTCCGCGGCGGGAGCCGAAGATTGGCCGCAATGCTCCCTGTCCCCGCGGGAGCGGCCGGAAGTTCAAGAACTGTTGCGGATCGCGATGTTGTTTCGATGGGATGTGCACAGCGTTCTGTGATCGCTAGATCCTCCCTTGTCGGCTAGCGATGATCCAGAGACCTGGATCGCTCCGGCGGTACAATCTGCTCAGGTCCGGGCGGCCCATGATTGGGCAAACCATCTCTCACTACCGCATCACCGACGAGTCTCGGTGAGGGTGGGATGGGAGTGGTGTACAAGGCTACCACTCTGGGATGCACGGTGGCCGTTAGGTTTCTCGCCTCTCACCTGCTCGAGGCCAACCAGCGGAAACAGGATGCTTCGAAACCTTTCTCGTCGCGAGTGGATGGTGGCCTGCGCACAGGTCGGGTCCGTGCTTCCGATGTCGCTCGTCCGTGCTGCGACAGAACCATCCCATGGCGGGATCGTCGATGCGCACGTGCATATCTGGACAGATGACATCAAGCGTTACCCGCTGGCAGACGGGTTCACGATCAATGACCTCTGGTTTCCCAGCTTCACGGCGGAGGAGCTGATGGCGCTGGGCGAGGTAGCCGGCGTCCACCGCTACAACCTCGTTCAGATGACCTGGTACGGACTGGACCACCGTTACCTTCTGGACGTCATCCAGCGCTATCCCGGTCAGTTCGTCGGCACCGGAACCGTGCCTGCAGTCACCGACGTATCGCTGGCAAGTCCTGATGCGACGATGATCGAACTGTCGAAGGGCGGCGTTTATGCATTCCGCATTCGTGGGAAGTCAACTCGGCCTACATTGTTCAACGACGGTCCGAAGTGGATGGACCACCCCGGCTACGCCAAGATGTTTGCCGCCGGAGCTGCGCACAACTTGGCACTGAGCTTCTTGATGACGCCGGCCGATCTGCCCGAAGTGGATCGGTTGTGCGCCAAGTATCCCGAGACGCCGGTGATCGTCGATCACTTTGCCCTAATCGGAGGAAACAACACGTTCAATGAGGAAGACATTCAACAGCTGTGCCGATTGGCCCGGCATCGGCGCGTTATGCTGAAGATCGGCGGCTTCTATGCCTTGGGCCGATGTCACTACTGTCCGGCTGATGAGCGGTGGGCGGCCTGCAACTGATTGTAGAGGCGTGGGTTAGGTGCTGTTTTTTCTTGCCGCGATTTGAACGGCGGTGGGCCGTTTGAGCGGCATCCGCCCTGGGCCGACAATGGCTCATG
>JAKZVK010000930.1:0-6112 GCA_047516085.1 Bryobacterales bacterium | reverse complement strand
GCCGGGGCAGTCCTTGTCTGTGGATTCGCACTCCCTTAGCGGCTGAAACGCTTCGTCGTAGACGCGCCGGACGCTTTCGGATTCGGGGACGCTATAGTTCGACGGCAGGACAAGGTTTCCGAAGATCAGGTTGGCGTTGCCGACCGGCAGATACTCGACATCGGGGATCAACTGGGCGGCCCCGAATATGGCCGCGGCCGTCAACACTACCGCGACGGCCAGCTTACGGAACACGCTACCGCAGATCCAGTAAACGAAGTCGGCGGTCTTCCGGATGATGAGCGAGGGAGGCTTCGGCCCACCGCCTTCCGTGCGCGGGGCTGCCCGCAGCATCTTCGACGACAGTGCCGGGATCACGGTAATCGCCACGATCATGCTCAGCGCGACAGCAGCACTGATGGCGATCGCGATGTCTCGAAACAACTGGCCGATTTCGTCCTGGATGAAGATGACCGGGAGAAAGACCGCGACCGTCGTCAGGGTGCTGGCGAGTACGGCGCCCCAAACCTCGCTCGCCCCATCCAACGCCGCACGCGCTCTGGACTTACCCAATTGCCGATGGCGGTAGATGTTCTCCAGCGCCACGATCGAGTTATCCACGACCATACCGACCGCAAACGCCAAGCCGGCAAGGCTAATCACGTTCAGCGTCCGACCGGTCAATTCCATCACCAGGAATGAACCGACAAGGCTGATCGGCATGGCGACGGCGATTATCAAAGTGCTTGTCAGGCTGCGAAGGAACAAGAGGAGCACGATAATGGCCAGGCTCGCGCCGACGTAGAGGCTCTGGGTGAGTAAATCGATGGCGCCGTGGATGTACTCGGTGGTGTCGAAGACCTGGACCAGTTCCAGGCCCATCGGATTCAGCACCTGTGCGTTGAGGCTGCGAACCGCCTCCTTGACGTCCTCCATCACCTCGAGCAGATTGGCGCCCGGCGTCTTCGCGACATTCATGAAGATGACTTCTTGGCCATTGGAAAAGGCCCTGCCTCGCACCTTTTCGAAGCCGAGTTGGGCGTAGCCCACGTCTCTTGCGAAGATCGGCACGCCGTTTTGGAAAGCCAGAACAACGTTCTCGATATCCTCCGGCTTGGTGTACTCTCCGGCGGTCCGGACGATGTAGTTGCCCTTGCCCTCGTCGAAGTCCCCGCCGCTGACATTGGCGTTCTCGCGATCCAGGGCGTTCGCCACCTGTGTGATCGTGATCTTGCGGGCCGCCAACTCCACCGGGTCCGCGTAGAAGTGCATCTCGTGGCGAGTGCCGGTGAAGACATTCGCGGCTGAGACCCCGGGGACGCGTTCAAACTCGGGCACGACGACGTCCTCGACCAGGTCACGTTTGTGCCCGATCGGCTCTTCGGTGGAATCAGGATCGATGTAGCTCAGCGAAAAGTAGGCGATGGCCTGCGTCTCGCTGCTGGTCGCGCGGACCTGCGGCTTGAGAGCGTCGTCGGGGTAGCGCTGCACCTGCTGCAGGCGATTCGATACGTTCAGCAGGGCCGTATCAATGTCGACCCCAACCTGGAACGTGAGGATGATCTCGCCTCGCCCGGAACTGCTGGTGCTCTCGATTCGATCGAGACCTTCCAGCGCCTTGAGTTGCTCTTCCTGCTCCTGGACGATCTGCCGCTCGACCTCCTGAGGCAGCGAGCCCGGCCAACGTGTCTGGACGCGGACCTGCGGCTGATCCACTGTGGGAGTGAGTTGGACAGGGATGCGGAAGAGTGAGATGCCGCCGAAGAGCAGCAGTAGGATGACACCCACCGCAGTGGTAACGGGGTAGCGGATCGCGTCCTCGACGATCTTCATGGCAGCTCGTATCTAAGTGGTTGCGCGTTGACCGACTGCCCAGACTTTAAGTGCTCGTTTCCGCGGGTGATCACCCGCTCGCCGGGCCCCACCTTGCCGGTGACTTCCACCCACTGGCCGATACCCTGCCCTCGACGGACCGATCTTGCGTCGACCTTGTTGTCACCGTTGAGGGTGAAGACCACCCAGCTGGAGCCTTGGTCAACCAGCGCGTCTTTCGGGACGATCACTGCCCTCCGGGACGCTGACGGCGCCAGGCTTACCGTTGCCAGCATGCCGGTCCGAACTTCTCCGTTGGCTGACGGCACGGAGATTTTCACTGGGAACGTGCGCGCGTCCGGATCCGCTTCGGGAACGATGACCGAGACCTTCCCGGTTAGCGCCGTGTCCGGAAACGCCTGCAGCCGGACACGCGCAGTTTGGCCGAGGCGCACTTTGCCGATGTGAATCTCGGGCACTTCAATGGCGACTTCCAGCTCGTCAAGCGACAAGATCTCCAGTATCGGATCACCTATCCTGACCCACTGGCCGATCTCGGTGAGCTTGTGGGTGACGACACCGCTGAACGGCGCGTGGATCACACTCTGGGTGATGCTCAGGTCGATCTCGGCGATAGCCGCTCGCAAAGACTCCGATCGAGCCTCGAGGGCCTCTCGTTCGTAGAGCGAATCGTCGAGTTGCGCTTGGCTGATCACGCTCGCTTCGAATAATTCGTTGGCGCGTTTCAGTTTGGCGGCGGCCGAACGGAGCCGGGCCTCGGATTCGGTGAGTTGGGCCTGCAAGGTCGTTCGCCGCGCCTCGGGTGTCGATACATCCAGACGTGCAAGAAGTTGACCTGCCTCGATGGGATCGCCCTCCCGGGCGTGCAATTCCGTGACAAGACCCGCGACGGGAGTCGAGACTTGAGTCCTTCGGAGGGATTCAACCGAACCCGGCAGGTCGAGTTTCGCGCCGACGGTAAAGGCCTCGGCCTCCGTGAACTGGACAGGAGCAGGCGGGCCCTTTTGTGCAGGGGTTTGTTCCGCCGCCAGGGACAGCCACACAGCCGCCGCAATGACAAACGCTGCCGATCTCCTTGTTAACACGTCTCAGACACCGTTTGTCGGCTGGCGGCTGGACTCATCGAACGCCGCGGGGAACTCGTTCAGGCGCTCGGCCGAGTTTCATATCCGGTGCCCGGGAGAGAGGCCGCCCAGAGAGAAGCCTGGGTCACCCCACTAGGGACCAGAGAGCATCACATGCAACCGCGCTCTCAGTGTACAACGCCGGCCCCGATGGGTCGGTTAAACCGCCGTAAGCCTTCAGGAGTCGGGAGGGTGAGAGAAGAACGCGGACCCCAGACCGCCCATAGGTTCCTGAGTTCGCCGGCGCGGGAATACGTGCATCGCCGCCGCCGGGCGGCAGCGGGTCTCGTCAGTCGAGCGACTTGAGCTTGATGTTCTTGAACCAGATGTCCGCCCCGTGGTCCTGCAAGCCGATGTAGCCGACCCGAGGATGATCCTTCCACGCGGAACTGAACTTGTGCTTGGTGCCGTCGGGCCGTAGGAACGGCTTGTCGAATTGATCGAGGTCCAAGCGCGCGACTTCGACTTCATTCAACTCAACCGCCACGATGTTGCAGTCGACGGTCATCACCACGTGGTTCCATTCACCGACCGGACGCTGCATCTGGCGGGTCGGTTTGACTAAGTCGTAGATCGCCCCCGTGTCGTGATAGCCTGCACCCGCGGAGTCATGGATCTGAAACTCGATCCCGTTGTGCCCCAGAGTTTTGCCCGGCTGCGGTGTCAGCGGGGTCGTGCGTACGAAAATCCCACTGTTGCACCCGGGAGCCATCTTGTAGTCCGCCTTCAGGATGAAGTTCTCCCACTGCTTCTTGTGAAGCAGCATGTATCCTCCGGCCTTGTAGGCATTGATGCTGCCCTGCTCGATCGGACGCCGGCTGGGCGAGCCGTCAGGGTTCATCCACTCGTCGAGCGAGCGGCCGTCGAACAGAAGGGTCCAGCCGTCCGCTTCTTCCTGGCGAGACAGTACATTGTCAGCGGCATGGCCCACGCCGAGTCCAACCATCAGCGCGAGTACCAGGAGGCCCGTCTTCATCGAATGTTCTACCTTTCTCAGATCGCCGCACAGACGGCGCGTCCCACATCCTCGGTGGTTCCGGCCGCACCCTTCGGTTTCAAATCAGCGGTGACGGGACCCTCGTGCAGAACCTGTTGGATCGCCGCGTCGATCGCCGCCGCCTCTTCAGTCAAGCCAAAGCTGTAGCTCAGCATGGCCGACGCGGAACCGATCGCCGCGAGCGGGTTCGCCTTGTTCTGGCCGGCGATGTCAGGGGCTGAACCGTGGACCGGCTCGTACAAACCCCGCCAAACGCCGTTGGGTAACTGATTGCCGATCGAGGCCGACGGCAGCATGCCGATGGAGCCGGCCAGTACCGCGCCTTCGTCGCTTAAAATGTCGCCGAAGAGGTTTTCTGTAACGACGACATCGAATCGCGTGGGGTTCAGGATCAACTGCATCGCGCAGTTGTCGACCAGCACGTGATCGAGTTCAACGTCGGCATACTCTTTCGCAATCTCAGTGACGATCTGCCGCCACATCTGCGAGTTCTCAAGCACGTTGGCCTTATCCACTGAGGTCACTTTGCCACGCCGCTTTCGCGCCAGCTCGAAAGCCATGCGTGCGACCCGCTCGACCTCCGACTGGCGATAGACCATCGAGTTCACGGCGACGCGCTCGCCGCCGTCTTCGCTGATGCCCCGCGGCGTGCCAAAGTACAGTCCGGCGGTCAGCTCACGGACGATCAGCATGTCGGTGCCGCGTACGATGTCATTCTTTAGCGGCGATGATTCGATCAGGCTTTCATAGGCGACGATCGGACGCAGATTCGCGAACACGTCGAGAGACTTTCGCAAGCCGAGTAGGCCCTTTTCGGGACGCTCCTGCGGCGGCAGATCGTCAAACTCGGGCAGGCCCACCGCGCCGAGAAGCGTAGCGTCGGCCTCGAGCGCCAGCTTTGCCGTCTGTTCAGGAAACGGTCCGCCGGTCTCATGAATCGCGACGCCGCCGAGCAAGCCCTCGGTCCGGTTCAACTCGTGGTTCCACTTCGTGGCCACGTGTTCGAGCACACACACCGCTTCGCGAGTGACCTCGGGCCCGATCCCGTCGCCGGGAATAACAAGCACATTCAGTTTCATACGGCAGAATTCCTATGCTTCACGAGCCGAAGCGCAAACCAACCGAGCCGTGACCGTCAGGGAGCGGTCCGGCACGAACCTTGACGCAACTCAAAGGCCCTTAGCGAGTGATGCTGTCTCGGAAGGAATCGCGAGACGCCTTACGAGTTTGACACGTTCGCAGCGAAGGCTGCGAGACAACAAGCCGCCCTCAGGCGCTCGGTGCAAGAACCTTCGCCCCGCGCGATGAGCCCTTCTTCGGTAGCCCCATTTGCTCGATCAGTTCCGCAATGTCGTCGTTGGTCAACCCCTTGCGGTTATCCGCCAAGTCGGTGAAGTTCCGGTAGAGCCGGTCGAGCTGCTCTCGCGTAAGCTCCCCATAGCCGAGGTCCTTCACCCGCTCGTGCAGCGCATGACGCCCGCTATGCTTGCCCAGCACCAGATTCGAGGCGGGAACACCGACCATTTTCGGCTGCATGATCTCATAGCACAGCGGATTCTTCAGGTAGCCGTCCTGATGGATGCCCGCCTCGTGTGCGAAGGCGTTCGCGCCCACGATCGCTTTGTTCGGCTGCGGCCCGAACGCGATCAACTCGCCGAGTAGCTGACTGGCCGGGTAGAGCTGTTCGGTGTGAATGCCCGTGTGGAAGGGCAAGCGGTCCGAGCGCACCTTCATGACCATCACGCACTCTTCGAGCGCACAGTTGCCCGCCCGCTCGCCGATGCCGTTGATGGTGCATTCGATCTGCCGCGCGCCGGCTTGGACAGCCGCTACGGCGTTGGCCTCCGCCAGCCCTAGGTCATCATGGGTATGAACGCTGACGATGGCCCGATCCCCGACTGCCTCGACGATGCTGGAAATCATGTCCGCGTATTCGTCCGGAACCATGAACCCGACCGTGTCGGGAATGTTGATGGTCGTCGCCCCGGCATCGACGGCCGCTTTGGAAATCTTGCAGAGATAATCCAGGCTGGTCCGCGTGGCGTCCTCGGCCGAGAACTCTACGTCTTCGACATGCTTGCGGGCCTGCTCGACACCTTTGATCGTGCTTTCGAGCACCTCATCTTCGGTCTTGTGCAGCTTGTACTTGAGGTGAATCTCGCTGGTGGCGATGAAGCAG
>JAKZVK010000929.1:0-3200 GCA_047516085.1 Bryobacterales bacterium | reverse complement strand
GAACCAGCGGCAGCGGCCTGGCCGCGTAGAGCCCTGCAGGCGCATCGTGGCCTTCCCGGTGTTGGGCGGGCTCCACCACGACTACCGAAGGGCGGCGTAGGCAGGCCGCATCCGTCGCGGATGAACGAAGTAGCCAGGACGACCGTTGGAAGAAAGTGTCAGGGTACCATCGTCAGAGCCGAGTGGAGAACACGTTCTTCCGCTACAAGTCCATCATCGGCGATGGCCTTCGCGCCTGGAGTCCAGCTGGGCAGGGGAGTGAGGCCGTTCTCGGCTGTGAGATCCTGAATCGGATGAACGCCCTCGGCCGACCAGTGTCGTATCGCATCGGCCGGTGAGGATCCTGTCGGTGGGCATCGTGCGGGCCCGTGACGATTCGTGCAACAACGCCCCGCAACGCCCTCAGAACCGGTAGGTGTAGAGCAACTTCGTCGACAGCCGGCGGTCGAGCGTATAGATCCGGTTGGTGAGCGGATCGTCGAGCCAATTGCTGATGTAGACGAGGTAGATGTCGTTGCCAGGCTGGACGATCCATCGAAATCGCGACTGAAGCCCGATGGCCGAACTCTGCGTGTCGTACTGCAGGTTGTTGACCAGCGAAATCCTGGGATTGAACTGCGTCTCCGTGATCACGCGATAGAGCTTGGTGGTGAACTCGCCTTCCGTCAGCGACACGCGATTCCACTCGCTCGTGAAAGTATAGAAATGCCCAGGCGCGGCGCGGTAATTGAGCGTGCCACTGACTCGCAATCGATCGCCGGAGAAGAACCCGCCCCACTCCACCTGCGGCGACACCGAGATCGGACGACGATTGGCCGTGCTCGCCTGCACGCGATAGCGCGTGAACGTGTAGTCATTGCCCGCTGGAAGCGTCACGCCGGGCGCGATTCTGAAATCCTCCTCCAGAAACTCGTACGACGGTAGCACGTGCACCTGAAACGAGTCTTGACTGTGCAACTCGAGCTCAATCGCCTTGATATCAATTTCTCTCGTCAGCGACCGGTTGTCGTCCGTATCGAAAAACAGGTCTGCGGTTGTGCCGAACTCAAAGCTTCGGATCCAGGGGTGCTGGCTCGGCCTTGGCGTAAACGTAAAGTCCGGGTTGAAGTTTCGAAATCCAGTACGCGGCGTGAACCCCACGGCGGCCTCGTAGTTCTCCTGAATCTCCTGGTACTCAAAGTCCACGCTCCATGGATCGTTCGGATACCCGATTTCCCCACCGAACGCGGCGTTCTGGCCGGCTGGACCGAGCGGATTGTTCGTCTGCAGGTAATAGCCGCTCGCGACCAGGTTGTCGGAACCGCGAAACGTCGAGGTCGCGAGCCGCAGGTCGACGCCGGCCGTATAGCGATCGTCGACACTGCCGCTTCGCGTGTGGCGGAGCGTGTACAGCGCGCCCACGAACGATTCGCGGAACATCCGTCGCTTCAGACGAACCACGGTGAAATCCTCGCCGAGCGATCCGTTGACGTCCCCGCTCTCGTCACCGGTCTGGACCTGCAGCACACCGATGTCGAATGCCCCTGCCTGGCCGGTCAGCTTGCCACCGAAGTTGATCCGCTGCGGCGTCCTGTCCTCACCAAGCCCGATCCGACGGCTCTGGAACGGGATCAACGCATTCTCCCCACCAGACGAAAAATCAAAGAACAAGGCACCGTCGAGGAAGAAATCACGCTGTTCCGGAAACAACAGCGAGAATCGGGTCAGATTGGTCTGGCGCGCATCGACCTGCGCCTGCGCGAAATCGGTGTTCACGGTGAGGTTGGCCCGCAGGCTCGGCGTGAGGTTGTAGAACAGGTCGACGCCTGCCTGCGCCTCGGTGTTGCTCGGCGTGCCGTCTCTACCGGGGAACGACTCCGACGTGCCCACCACATACGGCTTGATGTCGAGACCACGCCCCTGATTCACGCCCTCAATACCCGTCAGCAAACCGGCGTTGCTCATGCGGTTCAGCCCTTGATTGCGCGGCCAGCCCATCCACAAGCTCACCTCGTTCTTCCGCGAAATCGTCCGCTGAAAATTGACGCCCCAGCCATCGGTGTTGGGATTGAAGTTCATCGTGCGGAACGGCACCTCCATCTCGATCGTCCAGCCGATGTCACTCCGCGTTGTGCGCAGGTCCCAGATGCCGTCCCAGCGGCGGTTGTTCGTGTTGTTCGCCCCCCGCAACGCGTCGGCCATTGAGCCCAGCGGATTCGTTTCCCACCAGTACGCGCTCTGGCCGTCGTTAAACGTATCGATCGCCCACTGCAGCTTATCGTCGGCCTGCAAGAAGCCGTCACGGCCCATCTGGTAGTAGATCAGCTCGTCCGGCTCCGAATCGAACAGCGTCACGCCCATGTAGAGTTTCTCGTCGTCGTAGGCCATCCGCACTTCGGTCTGCTCAGTCGCAGGAGCGCCGTTGTCCGGGTCCCGCTGCCTGAAATTGGTCGCCGGCACGGCACGCATCCAGACGCCCTCGTCGAGGCGTCCATCTAGCGTGATCGACTCGTCGTCGTTCATGCGGACAGCGGCCATCGTGCGGCGCTCGGCCGGCGAGTTCGACGCGCTGCCAGCTGGCGCCTCCTCGGTGGCAGGCGGGGCGATCGCTCGCACGACGGGTGTCGGCGCCTGGTCCTGCGCCGCGGCCGGCCCCGACCACGCGCCAAGACAAGCGAAGAGAATGAGGACGACTGCGAGTCGCTTCACAGAGACGTAGGAATCCATCGACTGCCTTCTTCCGGGATTTCCGTTTTGCCTGCCCCGGATGGCCATTTATACACCCGAGAGCCGCCGAGCCCACGAGATTGTGTTCGTCGCACTATCGTCCAGGTCCGAATGCCGTCACCTGTGCGTCTCGAATTCCCAATTTTCTCGCTGCATCCAGGATTGAGGCCACGTTGCGTCGGGCGCAGCGCTCACGATCTCGTTCAGCGCGCAGGAACCTCGAGGGCCGATACTCCTCCTGTCTGCGGACCTCGATTCCTGCTGATCAGTGGCCTCTAAGAGGCCTCTTAGCGGGCGCGGCGCAGGCGGTTATTGGGCTGTTGAGGCGCCGTCTGCGACCGATTCCGCCCGAGGCCCTGGGCGGTTCGCTAGGTCGCCGGCACCCAGAACATGCAGCCGGGGCCCGAGTCGGGACCGGTCGGGATCTGTCCCGTCACTTCCAGCGTGTCGAGGTCGATCACCGCCACGCGGTTGTCCCCCCGCAGCGCGGCATA
>JAKZVK010000928.1:0-6529 GCA_047516085.1 Bryobacterales bacterium | reverse complement strand
ACGATCGTCGAGAAGAGTTGAACTTCCGCCGCTACCAAGACGGCCAGTGGACGCGCCTCATCCCCGTGGGCCGTGCCGCCGAAGACCTCTGGCGGCCTCATGTGACCACCGATGCCGGGGGCAAGCCCTGGCTGATCTGGTCGCAGCGGCCCACGACCGAAGGCCCCGGCAATTGGGACCTCTACGCCATGGCGTGGGAGGACAACGAGTGGGGCGAGCGTCATCGGCTTACCGACAATCCGCTGCCGGACATCGAGCCCGATGTCGCGCGTGGGGCTGACGGAACGGTCTACGTCGTGTGGCAGGCGATGGTTGGCCGGTACTCACAGATCCGCCTCAAGTACTTGAAGGATGGTCGCTGGTCGGAGACCCTATCGGTGACTCAGTCGTCGTAGAACGACTGGGAACCCTCGGTCGGCGTCGGCCTCAACGGCACGGCCTGGATCTCGTGGGACCGCTATACGTCGAACTACGACGTCTACGTGCGAAGCTTTTCGCCCGCGCGGGGCTTGTCGCCCGAGCGGCCGGCCGCGGCGACCAACCGCTTCGAGGCCCACTCGTCGGTGGCGGTCGATAGCCTGGGCCGTCCGTGGATCGCCTGGGAGACCGGCGCGGCCAACTGGGGCAAGGACCTGGGCGCATTCCTCGGCACAGCAGCCCCGGGGTCGCCGTTGGGCGGGCCGCGGCGCATTGAAGTCGTCTGCCTCGATGGGAACGTTTGGAAGGCGCCCGCCGGGTTCGAACCGAAAGACCCGCTCGCGCCGGGATCGACGAGCGTGAGCCGGCCGGCTTTGTTCTTCGATCCGGACGGGAACCTGTGGATGTCGTTCAAGCGCCGCTACAGCCGGCGCGCGTTTCGCCCCAGCGTTTTCTGGGAGTCGTCGTTGACCCGGTTGGCGGGCGACGGGTGGACCGACCCGATCGTGCTGCCACAAAGCTGGTCGCGCAAGAGCACGCGGATGAGTCTCGCGGCGGCCAACGGGAGGCTGTGGGCCTTTTGGCCGCACGAGAATCGCGACTGGGCGTTCGCCAGCCGGCCGCATTCAAACCGCGTGGTGGCGGGCTCGCTCGCGCTGCCGGGCAAGGGGCCGGGCAAAAGGAGCACGCCGCGGCTTTCCGATTACCGGCCTGCTTTGTTGGAGGCGCCCGCGGTGCATCCCAACGAAGAGGCCGACGTCCGGGCGATTCGCAATCACCGGACGAAGTTGGGCGGCGAGACATTGCGCATCGTGCGCGGCGACCTGCATCGTCACACCGAACTCTCCCAAGACAATGGCGGCATCGACGACGGGTCGCTGCCCGAGTTCTACCGCTACATGATCGACGCCGCCGAGATGGACTTCGGGGCCTCGACCGACCATCAGGCAGGCGGAACGGACTACTGGAACTTCGTGACGCAAAAGATGGCCGACATGTATCACTTCCCCCAGCGTTTCTCGACGCTCTACGCCTACGAGCGCAACCTCGGCAATCCGTTCGGGCATCGCAACATCGTTTACACGCACCGCAACTACCCGATCGTGCCGTTCTTCCAGTCGATCCACCCGAAGTTCATGTTGCCCGACTCGCCCGACGGCGAGCTGCTGACCTTCAACAGCATGAGTTTCGGTAGCGGCATTCGTAACGACACCAAGCTACTGTACGACGTCGTTCGCGAAACCGGGGGCATCGCGATTCCTCACACCTCCGGCAGCACGGGCATGGGGACCGACTGGTCCGACAACGACCCGCAAGTCGATGCGGTGGTAGAGATCTACCAGGGGGCGCGGCTCAACTACGAGCACGAGGGCGCTCCCCGCGGCAAGCGCGCCGGCCAACCCGGGGCTGGGGGCTTCCAAGCGGGGGGAGTGGCCTGGAATGCGTGGAAGAAGGGTTATCGTATCGGCGTGATCGCAAGCTCCGACCACTACTCGACTCACATCTCCTACGCCATGGTTTACACTCCGAGCCCGTCGCGCGGCGACATATTCAAGTCGATCCAAAAGCGGCACACCTACGGCGCGACCGACAACATCGTGCTCGAGTTTTGGCTGGGCGACCATTTCATGGGCGATGATTTCTCGGCCCGCGAGAAGCAAAACCTTCGCGTGCGCGTGCAAGGCACTGGCGACATCGAGAAGATCCACGTGATTCGCGATGCGAAGTACATCTACACGATCTCCCCGGGCCAGAACTCCCCGGGCAAGCGCGAGGTCGAGTTCGAGTACGCCGACAACGAGGTCGGCACCGGCGAGCACTGGTATTACATTCGCGTGGAGCAGAAGGATCAGGAGCTGGCATGGTCAAGCCCCATCTGGGTAACGTACGACTGAGGCTGACGGTTGCGGATAGAATAAGGCCGGACTCCGCGACGTGAACCTCGATCGCACGCAACGTGACCGATACTGGGAAACCGGTTGGCTCGTCACCGAAGGCGTCTTCGAGCCCGAGGAGGCCGACCGCGTCGCCGACGCACTACTCGCCGTGGCCGAACGCGAGCGCGAGACGGCGAAGCCGGGGTACAACGTCGATATCTCCTCCGATGGCGCACACCAAGCGCCACGCAAGATCAATGAGCCCTTTGTGAAAGACCCGCTGTTCCGCTCCTTCCTTTTGGACAAGCGTCTGCTAACACCACTCGAATCACTCCTTGGCGCTAGGCCCCTGCTGTTGATCGACCAGGCGCTCATGAAGCCGCCGCATTTCGGCTCCCTCAAGCCCTACCACCAGGACAACTTCTACTTCCGCTGCCATCCCGACGACGAGGTCATCACCGCCTGGATCGCGCTCGACGACGTGGACATCGAGAACGGCTGCCTGCGCTACATCGACGGTTCACACCGGGGGCCGATCCTGCCGCACGAGCAGGTGCCGGGGGAAGACCATAACTACGTCCCGCCGCCCGAGTTGATCGACTTGAGACGCGAGTCACTGGCGCCGGTACGCAAGGGCGGGGTCGTGTTCCATCATTCGAAGACTCTTCACACGTCTCACCGTAACGAATCCCGCCGCTGGCGCCGGGCTTACGCCTCCCACTGGGTCACGTCGCGGGTGGCCTCGGAAACCGAGCGCGTCGAGAAGGCCCACTTCAACCAGCCGGAGTTCCGGCCCCTGTTCTCGTAAGCCCAGGTCCCGAGTCGTCGTCGCTCGCTGGGCATGAGGAATGCCTGGCCAGGAAAGATCGTGGTATCTGGGTCGATAGATAGATAGGTTCAGTTCGGTGTAAAGCCACGCGCCTGCGCCGGCGGGTACTTCGTGGGTGCGGCTCCCTCTGCCAGTTTCGCCCGACACTGTCGGCGCAACCTTCCCCTGTCGAACCCGTCACGTGCGCTACATCCCGACGCTACAGAACTGAAAAGAAAGGCCTTTCTTCCATGAGCCGCCAGTGGCATGGTTCTTGCCTGTACCCCGGCGTTATCGCCCGAAGTACGGAATGGAACCGGTATTTCATCCAACCCACGGGAGGAAGACCTGACGACTCGCCCCGCACCGACGATCGAAGCGGCCGCCGGCCCGGCTCCGGGTGTTGACCCCGGGAATGGGAGCGGTCGGTGTGAGCGAAGTCGGGAGCGAGAGACATGACGAACAACTCTTACAAAACCTCTTGGCACGGGCGCTGGTCGCTGTTGACCCTCCTGACGCTTCTCGCCGCACCGTTGCAAGCGGCGAAACTAGCGCCGAAGACGCTGGCCGACTTTGCCGACTACCTCTGTGACAAGGAGATGGACCTCGCACAGCGGATCGCCGGCAAGGAGGCCTTCTTGTGGGCACTGGAATCGGACGAACGGACGCGCGGCCTCAAGGAAGGCGAGATCTACGTCAAGCCCGCCAACGGTAAGGGCGAGACCGACATCCACAGTGGCCTGGTTCATGACTGGGTCGGGACAGTGTTCATTCCCGGGGTCACCTTGGAAGAAACGCTGTCGACCATTCAGGACTACGACAACCACAAGCGCTTCTACTCGGCCGAAGTGATGGATTCCAAGCTTCTTCGCAGGAACGGCGATGACTACCGGATCTTCCTCCGTCTCCAGAAGCACAAGATCGTCACCGTCGTGCTCAATACGCAACATACCGTCCGCTACCACCAATTGGGGCCGGACCGCGCCTACAGCCGCTCCTACACCACGGCCATCCGGGAGGTGAGCGCGCCCGGCGAGCCGAGCGAGATGGAGCTGCCTCCCGGAAAAGATCATGGCTTCCTGTGGTGCCTGCACAGCTATTGGCGCTTTCAAAAAAACCCCGAGGGCGTATACGTCGAAGCGGACGTGGTGGGGCTGACCCGCGGCGTTCCGTTCGGACTCGGCTGGCTGATCAAGCCGATCATCCGATCGCTGCCACGGCACTCCCTCGAAAGCACGTTGCGGGCGACGCGCGAGGCGGTGCTTTCGCGCAACTCGGTGGTGCGAGTTTCTCGAGTGTGCGCGTCGAAGGCGGGCCCGATCGATGCTGAATAGCATGAAGAGCCCGGTCGTGCAGAGCGTGCTGGCCCTGGGCATCTGGGGGCCGTTCTTCATTGCCCTGCTGGACTCAGCCTTCGTTCCGCTGGCGCAGTCGGTTGACTTGTTGATCTTGGCGCAAGCGACGTTGGCGCCCGGCACGGCCTACCTGGCCGCGTTGCTGGCGGTGATCGGTTCCACGCTGGGGTCGCTCCTTCTCTACACGATGTCCCAGCGCGGCGGCCGGTGGCTGCTGGGGAAGAAGCTGAGCGGCGGCCAATTCGAGAAGATGCGGCGCCAGATCGAGACCTACGGCGCTTTTGCGCTGATCCTGCCGACGATGCTTCCGCTGCCGCTTCCGATGCGGCCGCTGGTCATCGCCGCGGGGGTCTTTCGCATGAGGCCGGAGCGCTTCTTGGCTTCGATCGCGCTGGCCCGGACCGTGCGGTACTTCGGACTGGCCTTTGCGTCGGTGCACTTCGGAGAGGCGGCGTTGACGCTCTTGCGGCAGCATGCACTCGAAGCGCTCGCGATATTGGCCGCGCTCGGCGTGTTTTCGTTCGTCCTTTACCGTGGTCGCACGAGACCGCAGCCGGTACTGTTGTTCGCGCCGGTCGAGGTCAAGTAGGGGTAGCGCGGTATTGGCAGCGTTTGGAGTTGCCCGTGCCTCCGGCGGACAGCGCCGGTAAGGGGCGGCCCGCGGCGGGATCGGTGACAATGAGGAGGATCAGGCCGGTGACGCAAACCAATACGGTCACGCGAAGAAGCAGGCAGCAGAACTTGCGCCGGAGGCTCCGGTTGACGAGCCGCAAATGGCGGGAGTTTCGCATGGTGGCGCACGGGCTCACGTCCAAGAGCCATCCCATCCTGGTGCACCTGATTCCTACAAGGCGCTGCAACCTCTCCTGCACCTACTGCAACGAGTACGACAGCCACTCCCCGCCGGTGCCGATCGAGACGCTCATTTCGCGCGTGGACCGCCTGGCGGGCCTGGGCACGAGCATCGTCACCCTTAGCGGTGGCGAGCCGTTTCTTCACCCTGAGCTCGACGAGGTGATCCGGCGGATCCGAAGCCACGGCATGATGGCGGGCGTTATCACCAACGGGTACCTGCTGACAGCCGAGCGCATCGAGCGCTTGAACCAAGTACGGCTTGACCACTTGCAAATCAGCATCGACAACGTCAACCCGGACGACGTCTCGAAGAAGAGTCTCAAGGTGCTCGACAAAAAGCTCCAACTACTTGCCGAGCACGCGGACTTCCACGTGAACATCAACTCGGTGCTCGGCTCCGCGATCCGGCAGCCCGAAGACGCCTTAGAAGTGACGCGGCGAGCAATGAGCTACGGCCTCGCCGGCACGGTCGGCGTCATTCACGACGGCAGCGGACAGCTTCGGCCGCTCAGCGTGCCCCAGCAGCATATCTTTCAAGAGGTGCGCCACCTGGCGAAAAGTTCGTTCGGACGCATCAACGTCTACAACCCCTTCCAGGCCAACCTGGTTGCCGGCAAGCCGAACAACTGGTGGCGCTGCCGCGCCGGCGCCCGTTATCTCTATGTGTGCGAAGACGGGCTGGTCCACTACTGCTCGCAGCAGCGCGGCTATCCCGGCGTTCCGCTCGAGAACTACACGCCTGAGCACATCCGCCGGGAGTACATGACCGAGAAGAGCTGCGCCCCCTATTGCACGATCTCCTGCGTGCATCAAGTCTCGGTCATCGACCGCTGGCGCGACCCACAGACCAGGAAGTTCGAGGTGGGGGCGACGCCGGAGTTAGTGCAGATCAACAACTGACGGCGGACCGGTTGCCCCATCTTTCTCCCTAGCCGTGCGCGTGGAACGTCGCCGCACGGCCCGTCGTCTTACAAAGAAGCGTCTTTACAAGGAGGCGTCTTCACAAGACAGCGTCTTGGTTTGACGCGGCGTCGATGTTTTGAGAAGATCCAAGGCATGGAGAACCCATTACTTCGTCGCTTTCCGGGGATCATCGGATTCCCCGCCTCGCCCTTCTCCGAGGCCGGCGAGTTTGACGGCGCGGCCTTCCGCGAAAACGTCGAGTTCATGCTGGATACGCCGCTGGCGGCGCTGGCCTTCTGCGGCAGCAACGGCGA
>JAKZVK010000927.1:0-6786 GCA_047516085.1 Bryobacterales bacterium | reverse complement strand
GCCAGGGCAGACAAACAGTGGATAGATGAAGTCCCGGGGCGATAGGTTCGTCTCGCGCACCGCCCCGCGCAGCGTCTCGTTGGCTCGCAGACGGCGCGGGCGCTGGACTGGGAAGGCCATGGCTCTATTCTAGGCTGTCATCGGCCTCAGCGAGACGGTGCTCCCGAAGCCCCCCCAGCGATCTCGCAAAGCGGGTTTTGCAGGACCTAACCGTGGTTGATTAGCGGGCGTTTGGGGTGGAGATGGAGCAAGAGGCGCGTTTTGCAAAGCCTGCCTACGGTGCGCGGAGCGTTGGTCGGGGGGACGGGCGACACCGGTCCGAGCGCCCGCAGGGCTAGGTGCTGGACCAGCGTGGAGCGTGCAACGAGCCGCCCTGGAATCGGCTGGAATCCAGCAGCTCCACCACAAACCAGTTGGCCAGTTGGCCTGCCATGGCACAAAAGCCCGGTGCACATCGACCCTTCCGAGGCCGCACCTGGCGGTGATAGAACACTTGCGTCAGCAAGGAAGTCAAGTCCCGCGAAAGTCTTGCAAAAAATGATTCCTGTCGCAGGGAACCCTCAAACCCTACAAAACGAGGCGCTTCCCGCGACAGTCCCAAAAGGAACGATCGCCGCCGCCTTAACGACGTGACCCCGAGACAACGAGTTCTTGGTTTTCATCATCCTTCTCCCAGGGAATTCGGTGCTCTGGGACACGCTGTAGCTGAGATGAGCCCTGCTTGGTAGCTATTTCACAGCGATCTCCACTACTCCTGCCCGCCCGCGAAGGCCAACAACCCCCACTGGTATACTGAGCGTTTGGCGGCTCTCTCGATCGGACACAAGCCCCTTTCAGCGCGACGCGAAGCGGCTGGCAACCGCGGCAGCCGTCCCCGCTGAATCCTCTCTCACTGCCGGTGGAACCGGCCTGTTTTTCACTAGGCCCGAATGGTACGAGTTCGTTTTGCACCCTCCCCGACGGGGTTCCTCCACATCGGCGGCGCGCGCACCTACATCTTCAACTGGCTCTTCGCCCGCAGCCAGGGCGGTCAATCGGTGGGTCCGAGCGCGTTCGCCGTTTTCGCGACGCTCGGATGTGAGCGGGTCGTCAAGCGGCTGAAGGAAGTCTGATGCTGATCCTGGGAATTGGAGGCTGGCTCCACGACGGCGCGGCCGCCTTGCTGAAGGACGGCGAACTGGTCGCCGCCATCGAGGAAGACAAGCTCCTGCGCCACGCGCACACCGGAGGACTGCCCGAGCGCGCCGTCGACGCCTGCTTGGCGCTCGCGTCGGCCAAGCGCGAACAGGTCGATTGCATCGCGCTCGCTCGCCCGATCGGCGCCGGCCAGGACTCGTCCCTCCACCTGCATCTCAAGTCGCTGTTCCCGAACAGCCGGCTCGTCGTCGTCGACCATCACCAGGCGCACGCGGCCGCAGCCTTCTACCCGTCACCGTTCGAGAAGGCGCGCGTCCTCACGCTCGACCGCCTCGGCGACATGCGTTGCGGCGCCGTGTGGGAGGCGGACGGCACCACCATCGAGCCGGTCGAGGAACTCTACGCGCCAAACTCGCCCGCCGCCTTCTTCAGCCGCGTCACCGAGCTACTGGGCTTCCGGCCCGGCGCGGAAGAACATAAGGTGCAGTGGATGTCGGTGCGCGGCAAGCCGCGTTTCCGCGATGCGGTGCTCGAGATCCTCGGCGATCGTGGCGACGGCCTGCCGCAACTCGATCACAGCTACTTCGACACGTCCCGCACGACCGCGGGCAGCTTCAGCGAAAAATTTTACTCGGGCGTCGGTATGGAATACGGCGTCGAGTTGTCAGAAGACGAGCGCGCCGACCTGGCCGCCAGTGTGCAAAGCGCCATCGAGGAGATTGTCATCCGCATGGCCGGCGAAGGCGAAAACCTCTGTCTCGGCGGCGGCCTCATGCTCAACGCCATGCTCGTCGCCGCGATCGAAAACTCGGGACGCTTCGCCAACGTCTGGGTGCAACCCGTTGCCGGCAACGCCGGCACCAGTCTCGGATGCGGCCTCCACGCCTGGCATCAGGTGTTTCGGAAAGACACCCGCCGGCCCCTCGACAACCTCTTCCTCGGACCGGACTATGACCGCGACCAGATCAAGCAAGTGCTCGAGAACTGCAAGCTGCGCTTCCGCTATTTGATGACCGATGACGAAGTCATTCAGACGGCGGTTGAACGGCTCGGCGACCACCAGATTGTCGCCTGGTTCCAAGGACGCATGGAGTTCGGCTCCCTCGCCCTCGGCAACCGCAGCATCTTCGCGTCGCCGTTGAACCCGTACTCCACCGAGAATCTCAACGTCTATATCAAGCGCCGCGAGCCGGACCGTAAGTTCGCCGCCTCGGTACCCGAAGAGATTGCATCCGAGTACTTCGACTGCGGAGACACGGCGCGCTACCTGGCGACCGTCAGCCGCGTCCGCGAAGCCCACCGCAAGACCTTCGAAGCGGCTTTGATCGGCAGCGACGGCATCCGCGTCCACACCGTACGCAAAGAGGACAATCCGCGCTGCTGGCAGCTCCTGCACGCGGCCGGCAAGGCCAGCGGCCTCCCGGTGCTTTACAACACCTCGTTCAATCTATTCGGCGAGCGGTTGGTGTGCGACCCCCGCGCCGCCGTCCGCAGCTTCTACTCCTCGGGCATCGACGCGATGGTCGTCGGCAACTTCCTGCTTGAGAAGTAGGGGAGCTGAGAAGTATCGGCTCGGCGAAGGGTGGCTCTAACCGCCGCAGTCCTCGGCCGGATGGGCTCAGATGGAGTGGCGGCCGTTCAAGTGACGGAGCTCTGTTAACAGGAAATCGATGTCCAGGAAGGCGTCGTGCCCGTAGCGAACCCAGCGAAGTTTGCCGGCCCTATCGATTAGGGCCGTCATCTTGAGCGGAGCGTCCTCGAAGTCGTCCCAGGCGCTGAACTGGCGGTAAATCGACCAGTCGGGGTCACGAACGACCGCCGAATCGAGTGGCGCTGGCGGCTCTTTGCCGTGCCACTGCTGAGCAACGACAATCACGTCGGTTTGTTCTGCTTCAAGTTCGCTGAGTCGGTCCCAGATCGACGCAAGCTGCTTGGAGCAGTCCGCGCAGTCGGGACCGGGAACGAAGGCCACCAACGTATTTCGCTTACTTGAAACATCACCTTCGGCATCACCGGCCTTCGGCAACGGAGGGCTTGCGAACGGCACCCATTTGGGTGGGCCAAATCGATCGAGGTCATTAGCTCCGTAGGAGAGCCCCCCCTCTCTGGGGTCGGGGGCCACATCCCTCTTCAGTCCCATTCGTTCCGCCGCTTCCGTCGCTGCACGAAAGCCGGCCAGATCGTCATCGGCCCGCGAGTATACCCAGAGCAGTCGAGAGTAGGCTGCCTGTGCTTCGGCGGCGTCATCCAGTTCGGCGTACGCTCGAACGAGTCCCGAAAGGCACAACCCATCGTTGGGTACCAGCTCAAGCCCCCGTCGAAAGGCCTCGGCTGCTAGCCCAGGATTTCGATGTTCCAGGTACTGATCGCCCAAGACCGCGTAGAGGAATCGCGGATACATCGGCGGGTCATTCCAACGTCTACGAAGATCCGCCTCCATTTCGGCTGCCTTCGCGAGTTGGTTCAAGCCGCCCAGTATGTCGCCCTTCGCGATCGTCAGCAGCGCGTCGAGTTCGGCCACGTGGACCGCATACTCGCGCTTGAGACGTGCATCACCGTCCTTCTCAACCGTCTCTTTGAGTCCGCTCAATCGCTCTTGCCGCTCGCGAGCCGAAGCAAGATCCCCCAACCCCCAGTGGGCCAGGCTCTCCACGTAGGCACGAGCCACTCGGTCCACGATGTCGTCGGTCCACGGGATCGATCCAGGATCTAGCAACGACTCCCAGCGTTCAAACGTTGCGAGCGCTCGCAGCAGAGCCGTCTTACCGACAAGCCGCGGCCTCCACCGTCGCGCATGCCTCGACTCCGGGTCGAGCGGCTGTCTCAGGAGCTCGCGTGCTCCCTCAATCGCGGCGCGGGCCATGCCTCGTTGTTCCCGCAGGTAGCAAAGATAGTTGCGGTTGTGTCCGTAGTTCCACGAGTCGAAAGGCATGCGCCGTTGGTCGCGGATGTACTTCAGTTCCACGCGATCGGCTGCCTCCATCGCGATCTCCGCGTCCGGCCACAGGCCCAGCGCGCTCATGATGTGCCCCGGCATGTGCATCAAGTGTCCGGAGGCCGTAACGGTACGAGACAGTGCTCGGGCGCTGTCCACGACATGGGCCGACTGTCGGCCATCCCAGAGGTGAATACGATAGTGATGTGCGCCCGGGTGGTTGGGGTCGCTGCGAAGCACCTGTTGAAGCATCGTCTCGGCGCCATGCCCGCCGCCCGCTGCCCGCCAGGCGTACAGCGCCCTGGCTTCGACGTCATTCGGGTACTCGAACAGCAGTTTGTCGAGCCGGCGCTGCCACGCCCGCCGCTGCGCTCCGCTGTCGGAGGCGACCGTCGGGTCCAGCCCAAGCCGCGCTTCCCAGGCCTCGATGTAGCCCCGTTCTCTCGCCGAGACGGCCGCTTTATGTTTGGCGGCCTCGCGGATCAGCGCCTTCTGGAGATCCTCGGGCACGCCCCGGACCTGAGCGAGCCCCCAATAGGCCATGGCGCATTCAGGGTCGAGCTTCAGCGCCCAACGGAACGCGCGCTTCGCTTCGTAGTACTCGAATGCGTGTAACTGGGTGATGCCTTGATCCATCCAGCCCTGGACATCGCGATGGGAAGTTGTGACCGGGAAATGGACCGGTTTGAGGCCTTCGATGCGCCAAGGCTTGCCATAGGGCCCGCCCCGCATGACCTCTCGCAGCAGGTCGCGGCGTTGGTCGGTCGGCCCATCGGCCCATGAGACCGACAGCACGGTACTCATGGCCGCAACCCACCACACCAGGATCTTTCGTTTCATGATGCTCCGATTCTAGAGCAGCCGTGCGAGCCCGCGAAACCTTCACTTCCGTGAATCCCCATCCTCGGAAGTGAAGAATCTGGCGCGCCTTAGTCTTGCTGAACTAAGTCGGGCGGGGTACCCGACGGCCAATATTGTCAGGACGAGGTTACTCTGGCCCGAGCATCCCTTCAGCTAAGATACTTTCAGTCGTGGGCGCGCCTACCGACGCCCGAAGGTTTTGATATGAGCTGGGGTATCTCATCGCCGTGGCGCGTTGCTATCGCCGGCGTGCTGCTGGCTGGCACCGCGTTCGCACAAGAAGACATACTGGCTATCGAGAATCCCGTCGGACAGGTCGAAATCCGCGTGCGGCCCATCCTGGAGATCGAGCTGCGCAGTACGAGTCCGGTTAGGGATGTGAACCCTGAGGATGTTGAGATCAAACGCTGGGTGAAAGGACCGTTGATTCGATGCAGGCCGAACGATGGTGCGCGTGTTGATCTTGCGGTCGATGTGCCATACGACACTTCCCTAACAGTGTCGACGCGAGAAGGCGACATTCGCTTGGACGGCCTGGTCGAGGCCGCGGATATCATCACGCGCAGTGGTGCGGTCGAAATCACGACTCCATGGAAGGCTATGGAGCTCGACCTGAAAGTCGACCGTGCGCCTTCCGACGTGAGCCTACCCGCTGCGGTGAACTGGCACAAGCGAACGAAGAAGGGCTCGCTCCAGCTCAAGAGCCGGTTTCCTCCGCGCTACGAGACCCATGGCGAGATCCGCGTACGCGCCGAATCACCTGGGCGGGTCGTCCTTCGCGATATGCGGATTCCTGAGGATGCCCCCTTCAAGATGCATTGGCAGGCGGCCGACGTGTTTGCAGAGCTGTTTCGGGCGTCTGGGCAGAAGGAGCTGAAGGTGCGAGGAGGCGGCGCCCAGAGCGCCGTGTCTTTCCCAGTGGAGTCTAGCGGGGACACCCCAACGTTTCGAGCGGATACAAGGCTCGTTTCGTTGTCGGTCTCCGTCACTGACGAAAACGGCGCGCCGGTGACAGATCTGACGCCCAGCGATTTCGAAGTGATCGAGCGAGGCAAACGCCAGCCGATTGAAAGCGCCCAACTGGAGGAGAGGCGAACCAACCTTGTCTTGATGCTCGACTGGAGCGGCAGCACAAAGGTGCACCGCGAGCTTTCGAAGGGCATCGTGTTGCGGTTTGCCGAGATGCTTCGGTCCGATGACAGAATCGCGGTCTACGTCATGGTCAAAACTCGGTTCCAACTCGTATCCGAGCTCACCAGTAGCCGCGACGAGTTGCTGAAGAATCTCAACTCCCTCGTAATGCTGCAGGCACTGAACGCAGACAAGGGGGGATCGCCCATTTACGATTCGCTTGTGCTCTCGTATGCGCAGGAACTGCCTTCCTACCGCGGGGAGCACAACGTGCTGGTTGCGATCACCGACGGTCAAGATATTCGCTCGCGAGTTTCGTTCGACAAGCTGCGAAGGGCTGCCTCCGAGATGCGCGCGGTGATCTACCCGATCGCGTTGCACGACATTAGTTCCATGCAGCGCATGTACGGGGCGGATCCAGAGAGAAAAGCAAGAACCGACTACCTCGCCCGGTGCCGGCTGCGGCTGCAGCTTCTTGCGGATGCGAGTGGAGGCAAGCTATTTCCGGCGGCTTCCATGGCGGATCTGGAGCCCGTTTACCCACAATTTGCCCGGGAGCTGCAAAGCCTATACACGGTGAGCTACAGTAGTGTCCGGCTAACGCCTTGGCTGCTCTGCGTAACCGGCGCGGTATCACCACTTTAGGGTTCACCGCAGGTTTTATCGATTTCAACTCGCGCAGGCGGTTTTCGCCCGGCTCGGTTTTCCACAATGGAGCATGA
>JAKZVK010000926.1:0-8663 GCA_047516085.1 Bryobacterales bacterium | reverse complement strand
AAATTTCTCCCCAAAGTTTTCATTAGATTGCCCCTCCTGTCGATCTGCGACTATCCGTACGAACCCAAATCCGTACGTAAGGATTCTAACGATCGCTTGAAGCTCCGGTCCGCCGCAACCGTGCCCCGCACCACAACAGAGCCGCGGATGGGAATCCGCGGTTGCCTCTTGGCGCAAACAGACGCGTCCAATCACAGGCCCGAGCCCGGATGGGCGTCACAATCCTAGCCCATGGATTCATCCATGGGGGTCGGTCCACATCGCCCGCCACCCGCCCCGAGGCTGCTTCTTGTTGCGCGCGGGTCAACGACCCCGCGCAACAAGAAGCAACCTCGGGGCGAAACAAGCTGAAGCAGGCGTTCAGAAGCCGTGCTAGTCTGTAGGCGCTTCGCGGGCGGCTCGGCTTGATGCCTTTGCAGCCGCGGGGTGGTTCCGCCCCATCGGAGATGGCGATGACGACCTCTAAGTGTTTTGTTTTGATAGCCTTGTTGGCGACGATGGCCTGCGACTCGCCGATCGAGGCGCCCCCCTATCAGGCCGAGGCCGGCACAAGCATCGGCGGGGAAAACGTCGAGCTGGTGGTACTGCGCAACGATCGTGGCGGCGTCGAGGCCTCGATCGCTCCCACCAAAGGCGGCGAGTTGAGTAGCCTGCGTGTGCGCTTTCAAGACCAGTGGGTCGAGACACTGTACCTCGGCCGCGACTACTCGCCCCGCGAGGGCTGGACCGGCAAGGCGCCCCTTCTGTGGCCCGCGACGGGGCGCAATTTCCCGCCGGACCTGGTCGCACGACGGCAGGCAGGGGAGGTGTTTCACAACGGCGCCTATGAATGGAACGGGCAGCGGTATCCGATGGCGATTCACGGATTCGCGCGCGACCGGCTGTGGGCTCTGGAGGAATCGGGCGCCGATGACGCCAACGCTCGGGCCCGCGTGAGCTTCTCTGACAACGCCGAGACGCGCGAGATGTATCCGTTCGGGTTCCGCATCACGGTGGACTACGTCCTCAGCGGCCCGCAGTTGGAGTTGAAGTACGCCATCGCCGCCGCCCAGGCGAACACCGAGCCCATGCCGTTCTCGATCGGCAACCACATTACCTTCAACACGCCCTTGGTGAAAGGGTCGGACCCGGCGAAGATGGTTCTGATCACGCCGTCTACGCAGGAGCTGCTCAAGACCAGCTACAACACACCCAGCGGCGAGACCCGGTCGCGCTCGCACGCCGAGGGAATCGAACTGGGTGATTTTGAGCGGAGAACCGCAGTCTCGCTCACAGGCTATGAAGACGACCCGTTCATCGTGCTTCGCGACCCGCAGGGGCTAGCCATTCGGATGAGCCATCGCGCGTCAAGCATTCCCGAGCAGCCGGTGGTGCTGTATAACTTGTGGGGCGATGCGCAAGACGGTTTCTTCAGTCCCGAGCCGTGGGTGGGTTTGCAGAATTCGCTGGTGATGAGGAAAGGGCTGGTCTATCTCGATCCCGGCGGGCAGTTCGACTGGACCATTCGGATCGAGGTCGAGACTCCACGGTCGCAGACCCCGCCGTAGGTGGTGTCCTAACAGTGTGTGTGGGTGCTGGCGCGAGATCTCTAGGGTGGCAGCGAGTCGCTGGAGTCCGAGGCATAGTGACGATACTTCAGGAACGCAAGTACTATGGTAGCCAGTCCTACAGATCCGAGAATGGTCCCACTGATAGGCTGACCAGAAAGACCCAGGATGACCCCAGCCGCCAGAAAGACGATGACGATGCCGAAAGCCAGGTATTGAGCACGGATACCCTCAGAGATGGAACTCCGCACAAGACGGCTCTGGATGGATCGTCGATGCTTGGCCTCCGTCTCCGCCATAGCAATAATACGTTCCGCTGCGCCAGGACAGATCCTGTCGTATCCTTCAAGGAGACTTGGCGGAGGTAAAGGGCCGGAGAATGCTTGTTGCAGTGAAACGAGGCGGGACTGGACCCGCTCACGGTCCGTCCCTTGGTTGCCTTCGTTTTCGTCAGGCCCCGACGGGCTGGGAAGGTTCGGACTGTCGCTCAAGGTTTAGCTGTTCCAGTTGCTTGACTTGCTCGTCTAGGTCTCGCAAAAGAAGCCTCAGTTTCTCGCCATCTGTCTCTTGGTCCACCGCAGCAGAAATAGCTTGCCAAAGGTCATTCCCAATCACATTGAAGGAATCGTATGGGTGAGGACTCTGCATGTTCGCACACAGATCCAATAGTCGGCAGTCAGGCTCCATCAGCATCAAGACATTGCTGCCACGGTGCAGATCATCCAATGCATGCGCTACGTAGCTTCGGAGCATCGGAAACCTGAAAGCTATTCGTCGCCTCGGACTCGGCATGGTCTCCCTTTTTGGTAGACGGAGGCTGGCTGGCGCCGGTTGCCAGGATCGGGCGCCCGCGCCGCCGCACCGAACTATCCTACACCGTAGTTTACCAGTGCCGCAACAAGAAAACTTTCCAGCGAAACACCGCTCCCTGTGTCGAAACGGCCCTATATCACTATACCTAAAGGGGTTAGGGTGCAGAGAGGAGGTCTCTGATGTCCCAGATGTGATCTGTGACGCCAGCTTCCATGGCGGGCGTCACCTTCAGCGTCTGATGGACCCGGCAGAAGTTGTACCACGCGAAGTGCAGGGCTAGCGCAGGGCTAGCGCCGCGTGGAGGTTGGCCCACTTGCTTCGAGAAGCCGTTCGTCAGCCGCGTGAGACGGCGCATGTGCATTCGGATCGTCAGGTTGTTCCGCTCGACGTGCGAAGTACAGATCTGGTCGCGGACCGGCATCCCGATCCGCTCGACTGGGACCGCATCTACACACTCGGCAGGCGAGTATCGCTGCTCACCTTCGCGGGGAGAACAGTGTTAGGACACCACCCCGCCGTAGGCCCAAGAAGATTTGCGGCATGTAGTGACCTATAATGGTCCCTTCGCCCTCACGGGCAGATAGGCTGGATTGGCGGAGGCTGGGTTGGCGGAAAACCTATTCGATCTGACGGGCAAGATCGCAGTGAACATCGGCGGGACCAGTGGTATCGGTCACGCCATCAGCCTGGGATTCGCCAAGGCGGGCGCCACCGTTGTCGCCTCCAGCCGCCGCCAGGTGGTGGTGGATTCCACCGCCGACGAACTCGAGAAGCTCGGCTCCGAGACCCTGCGCCAGACCTCCGACGTCCAAGATCGAGCTTCGCTCGAAAAGCTCTGCGCCGAGGTCGTGAGCCGTTTCGGACGCATCGACATCGCGATGGTCGCCGCCGGGGTGCTAAAGAAGGTGCCCTCCGCCGATCTGACCGAGGAGGACTGGTCGCGCGTCATCGACATCAACCTCAGTGGCAGTTTTCGCGCCAATCAGGTCATCGGGCGGCAGATGATCAAGCAGGGCTCCGGTGCCATCATCAACACGGCGTCGATGACCAGTTTCGTCAGCTTCGCCCAAGTCCTGGCCTACAACTGCAGCAAGGCCGGCGTGAAGATGCTGACCGAAACCTTGGCAGTGGAGTGGGCCGAGCACGGAGTGCGCGTGAACGCCGTCGCGCCCGGCGTGTTCCGAACGCCGATGAATAGCAAGGTGCTCGACATTCCCGAGCGCATGGAAGCCATCGTCAAGCGAACGCCGATGGGACGCATCGGGACGCTTGACGAGATGGTCGGGGCGGCGGTCTATCTTGCCTCCGACGCGGCAAAGTTTGTGACCGGGGTGACCATACCGGTCGACGGCGGGTTCTTGGCCAAGGGCATCTGAGGAACTGCCCGTCGCTTGGTCGCGGGACCACGAAGCGGAGACCACTCCAGTTGAGCTAGAATCATGGTGGGTGGGTGTGGACCTACTGCCGGCCTCCTCGGCCGCCTGCCCGGTTTCGTCACCCGTCCCGGCTGTCCCGGGTTCCTGGAAGCAGGTTGAATAATGATCATTACGATACTGTGGTGTGTTCTCATCGCGTTTCTCATCGCGCAGGTGTCAAGCTTTCACACGACCATGTACCTCCATCGCTCGCTAACCCATCAGGGGTTGAAGCTGCATCCCTTCATCGGGTTTCTCATGCATCTGGAGCTTTCGCTGGCCACCGGCATCGTGCCCCGCGAGTGGGTGGCGGTGCACCGAAAGCATCACCGCTTCTCTGACGAGGAAGGCGACCCGCATAGTCCCTACATCGAGGGAATGTGGAAAGTCCTGTTCCTGAACGTTGTCATGTACAAGCGGGAGATCAAGAACCCGGAAACGATTGAGACCTTCACTCCGCACTGGAAGAAGGACTTCCTCGACCGGATCCCGTGGGTCGGCGACCTCGGGCCGTTCATTGGGATGCTGATCCTGGCGGTGTCGCTCCCCTACGTGTTCGACCTGAGTTGGTGGCTGGGCGGCTTGCTGGGCTTGGCAACATGGTGGGTCAACGGGGGCTTCTACGTTTTCTTGAACGCGATGATCAACAGCGTCTGCCATAAAGTCGGCTACCGCAACTTCGAAGGCCAGAAAGCGACCAACCTGCAATGGGTCGCCCTCCTCACCGCGGGCGAGGGGCTGCACAATAACCATCACCAGTTCCCGATGTCGGCGCGGCTCAAGGCTCGGGGCCGGGAGATCGATCCGGCCTGGCCCGTGATTCGGCTGCTCAAGGCCCTCCGCCTGGCGGACTACTCCGAAAGCGCGCTCGCCCACATAGAACCGCAGCAGCAGATGAAAACCGCGGCCTGATGGGGCTCGCGGACGGGATCATCCGAAGGTACTCGTAGAGCAGGTTTGACACCATCTCGGATCGGCGGCTATGCTGGATTCAAGGTGTGTCGTGTGCCTGGAAAGGCACATGTTTTCACGAACTCATGGCAAATACATCCTCAGCAATCAAGAAGGTGCGCCAGATCAAGCGGCGCACGGCGGTGAATCGCGCCAATCGGACCCAGGTCCGCACGCAGGTCAAAAAGCTGCAGCATAGCCTCGACGGCAAGGATGCCGAGGGCGCACAAAAGCTGCTCAGCCCGACCGTCAGCGCCGTTGACAAGGCCGTTCAGCAGGGGGTCTTGACGAAGAACAAGGCCTCGCGCATGAAGTCCCGGCTCACGGCGAGGCTCAACAAGCTCGCCACCACCCCTGCCACCTAGCCCAGTAAAGGGCTTTCGTTTCCGGTCGATATGTAGTCATGGGTCCGCCCCAGCGGGCTTGGCTGATGCTGCGTGAATCGAAGCTGCTTGGCGGCCTGATCGACTGGATCACCGGCGGGATCTCCGCGCGCCTGGATTTTGTCGAGCGGGACGTGGAGACCCTACAAGGCAAGACCGAACGGATCGCCCAAGATCAGGAGGGCATGGCGCAGGTGGTGATGGCTCACCACCTGCAGCTCGAGCGGCATCAGGCGCAACTGCAAGTGCAGGCGGCGCAGATGGTCGCCATGCGCCGAATGCACGGCATGCTTGCCAAGCGGCTTGGCGAACCGTTCCCCGGCAAGACCTGCGAGGTATGCGGCGGCGGCATGATCTTCAACCGCGTGGCCTCGGAGAACTCCTACAGCCTCGAGTGCCCCAAGGGTTGCGGCCAGCGGTTGCTGCTGCCCGAGGGGATGATCTTGAATTCACTCAAGCAACTCCCCGCCGCCGGCTCGTCATAACCCGCGCCGGCTGGTGAGGCACTCCTCAGGCCCGACTCAAGTAGTCGCCGCTCTCGAAACCGAGCCCTGAACGCCAGCGACGGGTGCGCAACCTCGAGGACATCGGCCAGGATTGAACCCTGCTATGACCTTCCCCACCCAGACGGTTGACAGTGGATGCCGCCACCTCAGCACTTGAACTGCTCCGCCATGGGGACCGGCAATGTTAGAATGCTGCGAAACTGTGGTTTCGCAGCCAATCGCTCGAAAGACGGCCGCACGGAGCCTCAGAGCATCGAACAACAGCATCGTACGATTTCATGATTCAGGAGGAGTTTCTCTATGGCAAAGAAGAATGAACGCCGCGACTTCATGCGCGACGCGGCCAAGATGGGCGGGGCCGCCGGGATGGCGGCCTTGGCGATGGCCGTTCCCTCGAAGGCCGCGGGCGGCAAGGTGGAGAAGAACAAGGCCGGTGTTCGCGTCGGCAACCTGCTCTTTACGTCGGGGTTGACCGGGACGCGCAAGGGCAGCCCGAGCGATTTCGGCGGCAGCGTCGAAGAGCAGACCCGCACGATTCTGCAGAAGCACAAAGATAACCTCGAGGCGGTAGGCAGCTCCCTCGACAATGTACTGAAAGTGGTCGTCTACCAGGCGGACATCAAGGTCGAGAAGCCCGCGATGAACAAGGCCTATGCCGAGTTCTTCACCGGCCACAAGCCGTCGCGCTCGGCCGTGGGCGTCGAGTTCCCCGACTCGCGCACCAAGGTCGAGATCGAGATGATCGCCTGGGTGCCATAACCTGCGATTCTCCCGACGCGGCGAGGCGAAGCAACCGAGTCGTGACCGTGAGGGAGCGGTCCGGCACGAACCGTCACTCGACTCGGAGGCCGCTAGCGCGGGGCCTCACCACCTGGCGAGTCGAAGTGCGTGAGAAGGTGGCGAGGAACATAGCCGCGGCGGTACTCATGATGCGACGCCGACCTGCCGGGCCGTTGTTTGTCGCCACGGCTGCCCTTGCGGTGCTGGGGATGGGTTGCGATCAGGGCAACCCACCCCCGGAGCATCTGACCGTCGCGGAAACACCCACCTCGGCCCGCACGCCGGACGGGCAGTACATCTCGTGGAAAGAACATCTCATCGACGATGAGCAGTTGAGTGGTGGGGTCGTTCTGCGGGGCGGCGACGGCCTCCAGATGGCCGACCTCGACCGCGACGGCCACTTCGACATCGTCTCCGTTCACGAAGACAATCACCACATCCGGCTCGCTTTCGGGTCCGACGACCCCGACCGCTGGGAACTGGTCACCCTCGCCGAGGGCGACGAAGCCAAGGCCGCCGAGGATGTCTCGATCACCGACGCCAACGGTGACGGCCTGCTAGACCTCGTGGTGGCGTGCGAGCTGGCCGACATCAACGGCGACGGGCGGCCCGACGTCTTCACCGGCGGCTACAGCCAGAACCCTCGCGATCACGACGGCGAGGAGATCACCGCCGAAAGCTGCACCGGGCGTCTGGCCTGGTTCGAACAGCCCGCTCACCCGGCCGAACGATGGACGCGCCACGACGTCTCCCGGCGCAAACGCGGCATGTACGACGCCTTCATCCCCCGCGACATGGATGGCGACGGAGACGTCGACTTCGTCACAACGCGCGGCAACAGTGCAAACTTCGACGGCGTCTTGTGGCTGGAGCAGGTGCGGACGCCCGAACCGGCCCCGTCTTTCCAGCCCGCGCGCGAAAACGAAAGCGCGCACCTCCCGCTGCCGCGCCGCCGCGCTGAGCCGTCGTTGAGTCCCTTAGGCTCCGGGGCCGTGGCGGGTAGCGCCTGCTGGGCGCGGCACCCCGGCCTGTCATCCGACTTCCGGCCTACGGCGAATCTATTCCGGGGGCTGGGGCCGTTGCCTAGGCGTTTTCGGGTGAACCCCATCTTTCTTACACCGCGGAATCTCACCTAGGATCGCGATAGGGCCGTTGCTCGATCGACCTGCGCGGCAAAAGTTGTGATGGCGGCCAAGCGAATACCGTTCTCGATCCTGTTGATACTCGGCTTCGTCCTCCCCATGGCATCCGGGGCGGCGCAAATCGATCAGGTTCTCGAGGAGCTGCATGATCCTAATGAGATCGTGCGGCTCAAGGCCGCAAGAACGATCAGAGAATTCGGTCCCGGCCCCGATGTCGTCCCGGCGCTGGTTGAGTCGCTGCGGGACGACAGCCCCCGAGTTCGATCGGTCACGGCAGGGACGCTCGGCTGGATCGGTGTCGACGCGGCGGAAGCGGTAGCAGACCTGATGGCCGCCTTGGAAGACGAGGATGCCTCCGTGCGCTCCGAAGCGGCGCGGGCTCTTGGGAACGTTGGCCGCCCGGCGGTGGTGGCCGTTCCGCGCTTGCTCAGGCTTCTTGAACACGACCGGCATGCTGTCGGAGAAGCTGTGATCCAAGCCCTCGGCGCCATCGGGCCCGACGCCCAAGGCGCCGTCCCGGCCGTCGTCCACGTCCTCGACGACCCCGACCACTCTCTGCGCCGGGCAGCCGCACACGAAATCCATCGCTTCGGCTAGCACGCCCGAGTCGCTGTGCCGCGACTCGTCGAGGCGTTGCGGTATCCGCACACGACGGTTCGCCAGGCCGCGGCTTGGTCGCTCTACGAGATGGGCCCCGGTGCCAAGCAGGCCATTCCCGGCCTGATCGAGACACTAAACTACCTCGACAATCCCTACGATGTCCGCGGCACGGCGGCGTACGCGCTGGGAAAAATGGGACCGGAGTCGCGCGTTGCCATACCGGACCTCGCCCGCGCCCTTCGCGCGCCCCATCGTCAGATTCGCGGCGCCGCCCTGTGGGCGTTGAGCACGATTGACCCGCGGCCTGACATCACGCCCGAAATCGCCAACGGGCTGATCGACGGTTTTGAAGCCGAATATCAAGACAAGCAGAGCGCGGAGCGGTTGAACCATCGGCCACCCGAAGAAGTGATCGCTCTCGTGGAAGAGCTTACGAGTAACGAGCTTGCCTCCCGCGTCGCTGCCGCAAACGGCTTGCGGGAACTGGGCCCACAGGCGCGCGATGCCGCACCCGCGCTCGCAACGA
>JAKZVK010000925.1:0-2838 GCA_047516085.1 Bryobacterales bacterium | reverse complement strand
GGCTTGGGAAACCAAACAGCGGATCAATAGGCGTGTATGGGCGATGGGTTCCCGGCGTTGGCACCCTGGGCCAGTATTAAGGTGCCGTTGCGCGGCTGGGCCGAGGTGGCATGCGCTTGATCAGACCGACGGAGGTTCGACGTCCATCGATGGAAGTGATCAGAAGGCTGGGGCGAAAAGCTGTATCGCCCCTTTCAGGGCTTCACGGAGATGATGACCATGTACCCACGGCTGAAGCCATGGGCTATCATCTCTCGGCCCCGCCGGGGCGGAAACCCTGGCGGCTTCAGGCCGGAAAGATGTAGGGGGACTGGACCCTGGGTTTCGGCTTCGCCGGTCCCCCGGGGCTGACATCCGGCCGCCGCTGGGCTGATATTTGGGTCGCCCCCCGTTGGGGGCTTTGTTTGTCATGGCGTGGGCGCGGATGGAAGGAAAGTCGGGGCGATACGGACGGCTGTTGAACCGACAATGGTTCGGTGCGCCGAGGCTTTTCCATCGCCCCGTCAGGGCTCCCGACACGAGAGGTTCGATACCTGGGGTTCCGCCTAGCGGCGTCACCCCGGGCTAACATCCAACGCCGCTTTGCGGCTAGGCAGGAGGTCGGATGGGGCGTCGCGTGATCCGAGCTACAGACTTTTGCAAACCCCAATTTTGGAAAAGCTGCGATCCTCCGAGGCGAACTTGGCGTGGCGGAGGTGGTTGTGTCGCCGCTTTCAGGGCTCAATATTGGTTGGGGGTCGGTGTCCCTGGGCTCATGCCCAGGGCTCTTAATTGGATCACCCCTTTGGGTTCACCATCAGAGACCATCTACCACTGCGACGAACCCGAAAGCCCCGAGCCAAGGGACGAATCACGACTCACAAATCACGAATCACGCACCACCGATCTTGCACCCACGCCTCAGCCCTGATACGTTGATTCTCAGAACGCAAAATGCCGCAAGTGGCCGCCGGCCCGGAAGCGCAGCTTTACTGGCTGGCCCTGCACTTGGTTCCGGGGCTCGGTGCGCGGAACGCTCTCAAGCTGATCAAGAGTTTCGGAGACCCCGAGAGGGTCTTCCACGCGTCGCTCTCCGAGTTGCGCTCCTGGGGGCTGCGCCAAGCCGTGGCCCAGGCGATTCACTCGGGCACGTCCTTTGAGGACGCCGCCGAGGAGGCGCGCAAGGTCGAGGGCGCGGGCGTCGAGATCGTCTCGTTTCAAGACTCGCGCTACCCGGCTCGGCTGAAAGAAATCTTCGACCCGCCGATTTTGCTCTATGCGCGCGGCCGGATCAAATTGCTGAACACGGCGGGTGTCGCCGTCGTGGGCGCTCGCAGGCCCACGCCCTACGGCATGGCCGTCTCGCAGAAGCTGAGCCGCGAATTGTCCGAAGCGGGTCTGACCATCGTGAGCGGTATGGCGCGGGGAATCGACAGCTACGCCCACCGCGGCGCCTTGCAGGCGCGCGGGACCACGATCGGCGTGCTGGGCTGCGGGGTGGACGTGGTTTACCCTCGTGAAAACAAGAAGTTAGCGGCCGAGATCGTCGAGCGGGGCCTGCTCGTTTCCGAGTTCCCGATGGGGGCGACGGCGTTCCCGCAAAACTTCCCGATACGGAATCGTGTTATTAGTGGATTGAGTCTGGGGGTGATGGTGGTTGAGGCTGCGCAGTACAGTGGGTCGCTCATTACCGCGCGACTAGCGCTTGATCAGGGACGCGACGTCTACGCCATACCGGGCAGCATTGTCTCCAAGCCCAGTTGGGGGGCGAACCTGCTGATCAAGCAAGGCGCCAAGCTGATTCAGGAGTCCGCCGACGTGCTCGAAGAGTTGCCGGTGGAGGTGCGCCGCGAGGCGGCCCGGCGTTACCAACAGGGCTCGGACGGGAAGAAGGTTGAAACCTCTGAGCCCGCGCAGGCATCACTGTGGGAGGCGAGTGCATCGCCCCTCGCCAAGAAGTTGCTGCCACAATTGGAAGTGGACACGTCAAAACACATCGATGAGATCATTCGAAGCTGTGAGCAGAACTCTCCGTCCGAGATCCTCTCGGCTCTCGGTGAGTTGGAGTTGTGCGGCGTGGTGAAGCAGCTCCCCGGGAAACACTTCGTGCGGGTTTGGGTCACCTAGACACGGACTCCCCTCAAGCAGACAATCGGCATGGCAAAAGAATCGAAAGGGCGGTCCCTTGTGATCGTCGAGTCGCCCACCAAGGCGCGGACCATCTCGAAGTTCCTGGGCAAGGGATTCGAGGTTCTCGCCTCGAACGGGCACATCCGCGATCTGCCCGACAGCGCGGCCGAGATCCCCGCCAAGCTCAAGAAAGAGCCATGGGCACGGCTGGGCATCAATATCGATGCCGAGTTCGAGCCGCTCTACGTCGTCCCTGACAGCAAGAAGAGCCAGGTCAAGGAACTGCGGGCCGCCGTGCAGGGCGCCGACGTCATCTACCTAGCGACGGACGAAGACCGCGAAGGCGAGTCGATCAGTTGGCATCTACTCGAAGTGCTCAAGCCCAAGGTGCCGGTCAAGCGGCTCGTCTTTCACGAGATCACGCGGTCGGCCATCGAACAATCTCTCGAGCAGGCGCGCGACGTCGACCAAGACCTGGTCAACGCGCAGGAGACACGGCGCATCGTCGACCGGCTCTTTGGATACGAAGTCAGCCCGCTGCTATGGAAGAAGATGGCGCCGCGGCTCAGCGCCGGCCGCGTGCAGAGTGTGGCCGTGCGGCTGCTTGTCGAGCGCGAGCGAGCGCGCATTCGCTTCCGCTCGGCCAACTACTGGGGCCTGAAGGCGAACTTCCGCAAGCTGGGCGCCGGCGACGGCCTGTCGGAGTTCGAAGCGGAGTTGAGCGCGGTC
>JAKZVK010000924.1:0-8914 GCA_047516085.1 Bryobacterales bacterium | reverse complement strand
CGACGCCGCCTGATCAAGGTGTTCTTTGGCTTGCTCGGCTGAGGAGTCCTGCTGCTGGCTCATCTGCTCGGCGAGTTGCTCGGTTTCGTCCTTCAACTTCTGCTGTTGATCGGCAAGGTCTTGGGCCTGCTGCTGGACGTTCTGCGAGTTGCCCTGCTGTTGTTGCTGCTCGGCGAGCGACTCGCTCTGTTGGTTGGCTTGCTGCTGCTGGTCGATCAGTTCCTGCAGCTTCTCTGCCGCGTCCTGGCCGGCATCCTGCCCGGATTGGTCTTGTTGCTGCTCTGGTTGCTCGCCTTGCTGCTGGTCTTGTTTGGAATCATCGCCCTTCGACTGGTTCTTCATCTGCTCGATCAGTGCTTGCATGGCCCGCCGGGCGACCTCGATGTTGTGGCGGGCATCGCCGTGATCCGGATCGAGCGTCAGCGCGTCCTGGTAGAGCCGCACGCCCTTCTCGACCGACGAAAGCGCCCGCCGCGGGTCCTGTTGCCCCTGCCCGATTCCCTCGCGGAACGACGCGTTGCCTTGATTGAACTTGCTCTGGGCTTCGATCTTGGGATCCTCGGCCCGCAACGCGGCTTGCTCGTAGGCGTCCATCGCGTCGGCGAATTCGCCTTGCTTGTAGAGCGCGTTCCCCTTGTTGAACCAAACGTGCGCGGAGTCGGGGAGCGCTTCGGAGGCCTTCTCGTAGGATTCCAGGGCACCCTTGTATTCTTCCTTGTTGTAGGCCTCGTTGCCTTCGGTGACCAGCTCCCGCGCCGACTGCCCCTGGGCGCCAGACGCCACCAGAAGCGCCAGAAAAGCGCCCAACGCGATGCTCGTTCCGCGCCGCTTCATCGCACCAGCTCCGTGTCTCTCTTGCGGTCTCGCACGAAAACCTCCAGGCACAACAGCAAGAAAGCCATCCCGAGAAAAACCTGAAACTTCTCCTCGTATCGTTCCACGGTGGTCGACCCTAACGACGTCTTCTCGGCCCCCGCAATCAATTTGACGTAGACGTCCCCGAGATCGATGGCCCCCGTCGCCACGTTCAGATAGCGCCCGCCGGGCGTGGCGTTGACCATCTGACGAAGCGTGGCGGCGTCGAGTTTCGTCCAGACCTCTTGGCCTTGATACTTGACGAACGTCTTGCGCCCCTGGGCGTCGGTGATCGGGATGCGGCGGCCCTGGTTTTCGTCCCCCAGGCCGATGGCAAGCAGCCTCGCTCCCTGCCGGCCCGCCTCCTCCGCAGCCTCGACCGGGAAGCTCTCATGGTCTTCGCCGTCGGTGATGAGGATGATGTCTTTGTACTCCTTGGCCTGCTTGTCGAACACTTCATCGAGTGTCTTGCGGATGGCGTCGCCGATGAGGGTGCCTCCACGCGAGACACTGTCGGGCGAGATGTCTTCCAGCCCCATGCGGAAGAAACCATAGTCGAGCGTCAGGGGGCACTTGATCACCGACGTGCCCGCGAAGGCGACCAGCGCCACGCGGTCGCCCTGGAGCCGCTCGATGCTGTCGAGAATGGCGAGCTTGGCCCGCTCGAGACGGTTCGGCGCCAAGTCTTCGGCCAGCATGCTCTTCGAGACGTCGAGCAGAAACACGACGTCCCGCCCTTGCCGTTCGATCTCCTGCGCCACGGGATTCCACGCCGGGCGCGCCAGCCCCACCACCGCGCAGCCAAACGCCACCAGCACCAGTGCGGCCTTCCATCGGCGGCGTCCGGCGATGACCGCCGTGTTGATCTGCTTGAGCAGATCGGCTTCGGCGAACCGCTCGAGCGCCCGCCCGCGGCGATGCGCGGCGTAAAGATACGCGCCCAGCAACAGCGGGATCACCCACAGCAGGAACAGCATGTCGATCTGCAGTAGCCGGGTCTCGTTCATGGAATTCTTCGAAACCAGGTGCTCGCCAACACTACTTCAAGGCCCAACAATCCCAGGCCCGCCAGAGCGAACGGAGGGAAGTACTCGCGGTAGTCGACGTAGCGCGTCGACTCGATCTCGCTCTTTTCCAACTCGTCGATCTCTTTATAGACCGCTTTCAGGGCCTCGGCATCATCGGCCACGCGGTAGAGACCGCCGGTCGTCTCGGCCAGAGTTTTGAGCGCCTCCTCGTCGACGCTGCGACCCAGAGGCATAGAGAAGTTCCCGAACGGAGTGCGAATCGCCCCGCCGGAGCCGCCTCCGATGCCGATCGCGTAGATCTTGATGTCCCAGTCGGCGGCCAGGTCCGCGGCCTCTTTCACCGAGCGCTGCCCGGCATTGTTCTCGCCATCGGTGAGCAGGATGATGACCTTGCTCTTGATCTCGTAGTCCTTGGCCTCACCCGTCTGCCGTGCGATGGCATCCTCGGCGGTTTGCAAGCGCGCCGCCGCGAGAGCCACCGCGTCGCCGATCGCTGTGCCGTCCTCAGCCCGCTGCTGGACGAGCTTCACGGCGGGCAGAAAGCCCGACAAAGCCCCATGCGCCAGCGTCAGCGGGCAGATCGTGTCGGCATAACGCGCGAACGAGATCATGCCGATCAGGTCTGCCGGACGCCCCGTGAGGTCGTTGCCGTCGCCTCGAACGAATAGCTCGAACACCGTCTTGGCGACGTCGAGCCGGGTGAGCCGCCGGCCTTCGTAGCGCAGCTCTTCGCTCATGCTGCTCGAGCGGTCAAGCACCATCTCGATGGCGATGCCGCGGCTGACGTCGCGCACCCGCTCGGTCCCCGTCTGCGGCCGGGCCAGGGCGATCGCTAGCAGCACCAACGCCGCAACGCGTAGAACCAGCGGCACGCCGAGAAGCCGCCGCCGCAAGGAACGTCCCGCGCGCCGGGCGCCGGCGATGGAAGAGAAGCGCAAGGCGCCGTCGCCTTGCCGCCCGGCCCCCCGTTGGCGGCTGCGCAGATACAAAAGCAGCGGAATCAGCAGCAAGACGAGGAACATCCAAGGGGACTCGAAACGAAGCATGATGGGTCGATCTGGGTGTTGCTCGGGTGGGTGGTCTTGGTTCTTATTTTATCGCGCTCGCGAGGCGACCGTGCCCGCACCTGGTGCGGAATCGGGAACGCCATGGGTCGGCAGTCAGGGCCGCGGCTCTCAAAACCGAGATCTGCGCTACGCACTACAGCCCGTCGTGCAGAGGTATCACGTCGCAGCGAGGGCGCCCGCGGATTTACATCCGCGGCTCTGAAGCGTTGGATGGCACGGTTGCGACGAGCCGGGCGTCACTGGGGGACCGCGTGTTGCTTGACGTACTCGCCGACGCGGCTGGTTCCCTGGCCTGCCGATACCGATGGGCCCCAGTAGTGGAACTTCTCCGCCCACTGCAGGCCGTGCTTCTGCCCCAGTGTGCGGTTGTGTTCGAGAGCGAACTCCTTGATGTAGTTGAGGTCCGCCGCCTCGTTGTCGTCGCCCAACAGCGGCAGGCGCATACCCTTCGCCGCCAGGTCGTTCTTGAGGCGCGAGCCGCGCGAGCCGCCCGGCCCTTGCGTCTGGCAAACCTGCAATGACTTCGCCTTGACGTCGATGACCGACGAGATATCGACAATGCGGTTGACGAGCTGCGGGCCGCGCGCATAGTAGTAGGTCTCACGGATGCGGCTGGGCTCGAGGCCGGCGTCGAAGTGCTCGGGATAGTCCTTGCGGCCACCGGCCATCCAAAGGGCGGTTTCCGCCGCGCGCGCGGTCATCCAGTGGTCGGGGTTGCGGTCGTAGTGTCCCCAAGTGTCGTAGGTGATCAACGTGTTCGCCTTGAGTAAGCGGAAGAGAAAGATCAGCCGCGCCCGGATCTCGATCATCGCCGCGTTGTCCATGCGATGGTTGCGGTAGCCGAGGTCGTAGACTTTCTTGAACCCGAGCACCCGCCCGACCTCGTAGTTATCGATTTCGTTGGCTTTGTTGGTATCGGCCGGCGTGCCGGGACCTGGTTTTTCGTCGTTGGTGGTGCGGATCAGGTAGCCGGTGTAGCCCTCTTTGATCAGCTTGGCCACGACGCCGGCGTAGTAGATCGGCATGTCATCGTTGTGCGGTTGGATCGCGACGAGGACCTTGCCCTTGTGGGGCTGTCCCGGCTGGTCGCGCTCAATGTAGAGCTCGGTATCGGTGTTGGCGTGGGTTGCGGGCATGTGGACCCCCGACTGAGCCTTCGCCCGCGCGGCGGCGACAAGCGCGAGCCCGCCAGCCATCGCGGCTTTGAACAGATCACGTCTTTCCATCAGTTGCTCCTTTCGAATCTGGGTGTGTGAATCCAGGTAGACCTCATAGAGGTGCGGCCGGCGAACGCAGCGACATCGCCGCCGTTCGCCTTTTCTCGCTGGTTGGAGTGTACCTTGGGGGGTGGGGTCAGGGGGCCGTTCAGACGACCTGTGCCTCGGATGGCTGGAGAGAGATGCTGGCTATAGAGGCCTTCGAGTGGGCACCGGGGTTCGTGCCGGACCGCTCCCTGATGGTCACGGCTCGGTTAGCTACGTGGTGGGAGATGCAACCTAGTAGGCCTCCCACACGATCGCGGGGAAGCGGCGGACAGTCCGAAAGCCCATGCTTTCGTACAGCCGAATGGCTCCTTCGTTCGAGGCCGTCACGGTCAGGCTGGCGGCGTCGCAGCCGTGACGCCGGTATTCCTTCACGGCCCGGCCCAGCAATTGCCGTCCCAGGCCGCGGCCGCGGTAGTTCGGACCGACGCACAGTTGCGTGATGTGAGCCACGCGCGACTGCACCAGACTGCCGAGGCACAGGCCGGCCATCTCTCCCGTCAGCCGGTCGAAAGCGGCGCGGGCGCCCTGGCGAAAGAAGATCCCGCAGCCTGGATGCTGCGTGCTGTTGTAGAGGAAGCGGCGCGCGCCGGTGGACGTGCGGTACTGGTCGTTGATGAAGCTGTCGACGTGGCCGTCGTAGGCGCGGCGGATCAACTCCGCCGCCGGCTCGAGGTCCCGGTCGGTCCACTGCCGAAACTCAAAACTCGCCCCATTCTCCGGCACGGACGAGACGGCCTCGAGACCTTCGGCCAGCATGAAGTTGCGTGGATAGACCGCCAGCTTACGGCCGTAGATCGAATCCCCGCCCGGGTCGAAGCCGAGCGCCAGTAGTTGCCCCTCGATCCGCCGCACGCCAGGAAACACAGCCGCCGCCCGCAATGTCTGCGTCAGTAGATGTCTCTCGGCCGGCTCGCTTCGATGTGATGCACTGACAAACGACTCGCCCAGCAGCGCTTTGTTGGCCTCGTGAATGAAGTAGCTGTAGCCTACCGGCGAGTCGCAGCAGAAGAGGGCGTATCCGTAGAGATTACGCATCCGCACGTAGCGCAGGATGATATCTCTGGCCGGCGCGAAGTCCCAGCGGAAATGATCGCGCCAGTGCGCGGACTGTTCCGCGAGAATGGGCTCGATCGCGGCAGCACTGATCTCCCGCAGATCCACCAACTGCAAGTCCGCCGGTTGCACCGGAGACGCGGCCATGCCGCAGATTATACCGTCGAGGACCGCCTTGTGGTTCCGGCCCCTGTAGGGCCCGGCCCTTTCCCCACCGAAGCCTGCCCCGGCCTCACGCGTTCAGCGTCGTATCGACGTACGTGCCGAAGGTGCCGTTGCCGTTGGGTTGCAGCACGTAGCCTTGCCGGACCACGGAGTGAATCGTGATGTCCTTGCGTCCGCGGAGTTTTTTGCGTAGGCGGCTTACGTGGACGTCGACGGTGCGTGTCCGCGCGTTATCCGCGTATCCCCAGATCGTTCGCAGCAGGTAAGGCCTTGAAAAACAACGACCTGGATTGGTCTCGAGCAGCTCGAGCAGAGCTTGCTCCTTCTCGGTGAGGTGAACCATGGACTGATGGGATCCGTTTTGCGTTGACGCCATAACTTTCCACCCTCGAGCGGCCACCGTTGTGACCATCTGTCCTGGAATTCGGCGCGGCTCGGGCGGAAGTTACGGTGTTGAACTCGCTTCCGGCCCTCCCGATTCCGTCAGGGCGGCGGGGTCGTCCTCGATTCGGACGGGCCGCGGCTCCGAGTCGCAGTCAGGGAGGCGTCCTGCGGAATAATACTCTAGGCCGTAGCGCACGTGGCGGCGCACCTCGCCGACGCACGCTCGCGCCAGTTGAGGCTCGACCTTTCGCCATAAGGTACGGGTCCCTGCGTGGAGGTCGATCGCGGGGAAGGTAGCTATCTTGAGGTAGAGGAAGCCGAGGGCGGCCACCGCCGCGAGGACGCCGACGGCCGCGCCCACCCGCCGGCGCGAGCCCAGGTAGCCGACCATCGCCGCAACCGCTACGGCGGCCGCCACCCACCACCAAGAGAGATGCTCCGGCGGCCAGGCTCTTGGCAAGCCCGTCGCAAGGGCCTCAGGCAGCACGTCGGCGGCCAGCGGCAGCAACGCCAGCAACAGCGCCGCCGGCACCAACGCCGGCCACGCCCGGCGCCGGGCCGCCAAGCCGACTCCCAGCAGAGCCGCGAGAGGCGGAACAGCGGGTAGAATGTAGCCCGGCAGCTTGTTCGCCGAGACCGAAAAAAAGATCAGCGTCGTCACGGCCCACACGGCGAGGAAGCGGGCTTTAGGGTCCGTGCCCAGCGCCTTGCGGGGCAGCAAGATCAGCAGCGGCGTCCATGGCAGCAGGCCGACGAGCAAAATGGGCCCGAAGTACCAGAACGGCTCGACATGCTCAAGAGAGCCCGTGAAAAAGCGCTCCACATGATGACGCCAAATAAACTCGTCGATGAACGCGGACCCGTTGGCGGCGTAGCAAAGCACGTACCACGGGAGCGCAACGGCAAGGCAAGGGCCCCAGGTGCGCGGATGGAACAGATCAGCCGCAACCGAACGAAGCCCGCGGCCGCGAACGACGCCGAGCAGAGCCAGGCACGCCAGCACGGGCCCGACCAGACCCTTGGCCAGAATCGATAGTCCCAGCAACGCGCCAAACACCGGCAATCGCTTGCGCGTTGCTTCGTCGGAGTGTTCGACCCAGGGCAGAAGGCACAGCAGGGCAGTCCCCAAAGCAGCGGTCAACGGCAAGTCGAAGCCGCCAATCTGGCTGAAGGCGACCCAGCCGGCGGACGTCGCGAGGATCAGCGTCGCGTATCGGGCCGCCGCGCCTCCGAAGTGGGTTGCCAGCGCCCGATAGAAGAACAGCAGAAAGAGCGCGCTGAGCACCGCCACGGGAAAGCGCGTGGCGCGGTCGTCGTCGATCCCCAGTGAAGCGGTGGCGGCCCCGAGCCAATAGAGCAGTGCGGGTTTTTCGAACCAGGGCTCGCCGTTGAGCCTCGGGGTCGTCCAGTCGCCCGACCGCCCCATCTGGCGGGCGATCGAAGCGTAGCGAGGTTCATCCGGCCCGACAAGGCCACGGTCGGACATGCCGTGAAACAGCAGGCCGTAAACTCCGCCGGCGACCAGCACCCATCGGATCACGCTCGCCAGCCTCATCGCCGTCATCCCAGTGTAGCGGACGAGTTTCGCTGCTACCGGAGGCAATAGAAATGTCCCCGCTGAATCGAGCTCGCGGCCACCCCTTCGCCTTGTTGAGAGGAGAGCTGTTTTCGCGACGACGATGGACCCGTCAAGGGTCCGCAAAGCCGTGCCCTACGGGCTCGTCCCTGACTGCTCCCCCGTCGTCGCGAAAACAGCTCTCCTCTCAACAAGGCGAAGGGGCTCAATAGCTTGGCGCAGGAGGGAACGTTTCTATGGCCCTCGGCAAGGGGACATTTCTATTGCCTCATGACATCTCATCGACGAATCGGTTGCATGAGTGGTCGTAAGAAGCTATCATAAAGTAATCTCGGGGGTGGCACGATTTCTCTTCAGAGGAGCGCCATGGCTGTGCTAGGACCACATCCTGACGTTGCGGCGCAGCGTCTGGGTCAGACGACCGTGTTGGTTCATATGAAGACAAATCGGGTTTACGAATTGAACCAAACCGGAGCCCGATTCTGGGAACTACTCTGTGAAGGCTGCGATCGAAGCGAAATCCAGCGGCGACTGTCACTGGAGTTTACTGTGACGAAGGCCCAGCTCGACAAGGAGATAGAAGACATTTCCACTTTGCTCACCACTGAGCGACTTCTCATCGAGCAGCAAGCTGAATGACCCCTAGCGGCCGCCTACAAGGTATCGTCTCCGCGCTCGAAACCCGTCCCCATCCGGGCTGGTGGGTGGCCTCCTGGGGAAAGTCGTCTGCGCCTGGGGCCACGAACCCGTGGGCGGCTTGCCACGACCCCGTAGACTGCACCCCTGTGCACACCGTCGGCGAACGGCAGCTCAGCCTCTTCCACGCCGCCGGCGGCAGGAAGCCCGCATTTGCCGCGGCCGCATCGCATGCGGTGGTGTTCGATGGGATGCTGTATGATCGCCAGGCAATAGAACTAGAGCTAACGGGCCGTCACAACGGCGACTCCAACGACGCCGAGATTCTTCTACTAGCGTATCAGCGGTGGGGCGAGAAATTCTTAGATAAAATCAAAGGGATTTTTGCTCTACTTTTACGGGACGATCGGAACGATTTGTTCTTGTGTGTCCGCGACCCCATGGGTGTGTATCCGGTGTTTTATGCCGATACCGGACGTGAATTGCTGGTGTCGACGTCCACGCAGGCCCTCTTACAACACGGGAAAGTGCCGCGGAAGGTCAATCGCCCTGTCCTGGCCGAGCATTTGAGTAACCGTTGGTTGGGGTCTCACGAGACCTATCATGAGTCCGTATCACGGCTGCCCTCGGGCCATCTGATGCGGGAGACGAATGGAAACCGCAAGGTAGATCGGTATTGGGACCCTTTCCCCGTTGACTCGCCGATCCCTTGGGTCGAGGAAGACGAACTAGATCAATTCGGCGTTTTGTTTGAGCAGGCGGTGAGCCGTTGTCTGCAACTCGGATCGGCGGCCATTTACCTTAGCGGCGGATTGGACTCAGTTAGTGTTGCTAGCGTCGCAGCAGACCACTGTCGCCGTGCGGGCCGGCCAGCCCCGTTGGCGC
>JAKZVK010000923.1:0-5872 GCA_047516085.1 Bryobacterales bacterium | reverse complement strand
AGCAAACTCGGATTTCACATCTCGTGTTCAGGAATCGTTTGCCGCCGTTCGCATTGTCAAGGCCTACGGGGCTGGGGAGGCAGAGCAAGAGCGCCTCGTGCAGGATTCCGTAACGGCCTTCAATGCGTCCTATCGGGTCCGAGGCGTTTAACGCAGTCTTCCCGATTGGGGCAAGGGTCGTTAGGCTAGCTGGATGCCAAGCGGGGCCAGAGATAGGGTGAACGCGTACCCGCGAAACAACACCACGGGACAGGACCAACATACGAATCCAAAGGCCCGCCTCAAGCTATGGGAAGCTAGAGAGGTTCGCGGTGACGTTTGGTACTACGGCAAGCAGCGCGAGCCCGGGCGTCGCGTCCGTCGGCAGACAGTGGTGAGTGCCACGGTCTTGCAAGGGGTCTGGACCGAAGAGGCGGAAGGTCGCCTCAATACCGAGATCGAGCAGCCGGTCGAGTCTGGCCTCGCGCAGCTCAGCGAAACACGCGCACCAAGTCTGGATACCGTTCAGCGTCAAGCGGTCGCGAGGTATCTGATGTCATTGTTCCGGCGCGGTTGGCGAGAGCTTGCGGCGCAACCAGAGCGTCTTCGGCCTGAGATCTCACGCTTGGAGACGCTGATCGAGGAAGCCGGATTCGTGCCCGAAGCAGTTGATGTACTGCGCGCGAACATCGCGGATCTGGCCACATGTCCGCCGGGGAGGCCATTCCCTAATGAGGAAGTGAGCGATGTGATTGCAGCGATGAGATGGACGGTGCTTGAGTGTACGGACGCATCGTTCTTCAACGGCGACACTCCTGTGTAGATAGTACCGTGTGCTATGGCCAGCCAAGACTGCGAGTTAACCTTCCCTCTGTCCCCGTCCCGCGCCTTGGTGTGTGACTGGGGCGTCCCGCAACCGTGGACCGCCCTCCAGCCAGTCACGGCTGTCGAGGTGGCGGAAGTGAATCGGCGTACCGCTCGGGGAGCCGAGAGCCACATCTACTTGGCTTGTCGCCTTAAGGAGGAAGATGTGCTCGAAACGATGGACGGTCGGCCCACTAGGCGAATTCATGATCCGAAGGGCGGTCGTCGCGTGCCGTGGCGACACCGGGTAAGCATGGAACTCGGCGTTCGACGGATCCTCGATGGGCGAGGGGGCGAAAACTCTGCGCTGGTCGATCAATTGAAGGAGTTGGCATCGCAACGCGGCCTCTTGGTTGATGGAAATGACGACGATCAACTCCCGTAGTTCTCTTGGGCGGCCAACGGCATGACCATGAGGTGGTGCAAGGACCGGGTATGGTACATTGGTCGAATCGAGGAGATGCCTCGGGTGTTTAGCTAGGGTCGCTCGCTCGACGAACTGATCGATATGATCCTGGACGCCAAAGCGCTGATGGAGGGTGACGTGGAGCCAGTACCAGTAGTAGAAGCGACGTTCAATCACGGCTTGGACGATGAATTCGTCGACAGCCTGAACCGGGAATACGCCAACAAGGGGTGGTGGGCCGGTTTCGTGGATGACCCGCAGCTTTTCGTGGCGCTACGAGACAACCGCGTAAACGTCTACTACCACGGATGCAGCCTGGCCGACATAGGCTGGGAGGGGCGCAAGGTTGTCGTGCACACCCACTACAAGTACCTGTTGCGCCCCTCGATCGACGCGCCGTCCGCGGTGTTCGTGGACGGGGCGTACCGCCTGCCTCGCGATGCCTCGGCGCTGTTCGTGGCTTCGCCGGTCGAGGTGGGGTCGCTCAAGCGAGCGGCGAAACCCTACGCTGGCGGGGAAAAGACCGGCGTTCAGCGGATCATCGACTCGAATCGCAACATCCTAGACGTCGAGGTGGCGTTCGGGCTGCGGGGGTCGGAGGCCAGCGAGCCCTCGGCTCCGCGCGTCGATTTTGCCGCACTTCGGGCCGCGGACGACGGCGGGAAGGTGGTCTTCTACGAGGCGAAGCGTTTCGCGAATCCGGAACTTCGGGCCAAGGAGCGGTCGATACCGAAGGCAGTTCGGCAGGTCGACCGGTATTCGGCGATTCTGCGGGACAACCGCGCGAAGATCGTGGAGAGCTACGGGCGAGTCTGCGGCAACCTCCTGCGCCTGCACGGCATGTCGGCGCGGCACCCGGAACGCCACGCGATGCTTGAGCGCATCGCGGGGAAGCCGCTTTCGATCGACCCGGAGCCAAGACTCGTGGTGTTCGGGTTCGACGCCGACCAAAGGGACGGGCATGCGTGGAAACCGCATCGGGAGCGCCTGTTCGACCTGCTCGGGAAGAAGAGGGTTCTGCTCAAGGGCAAGAGCAAAGACTTCCGTCGGGGCATAGCCTAGGCGCGGTCCGAGCGCCGTATCAACCGGTTCTGAACCGCGACCTCTGGCAGCGACTGGACGCGCTCAACCAGGATCACGACGCGACCGTCGAGGCCTCTGCGGATCCCCGGCGCTTATGGTCCCGTCACCAGCCAGTCGAACAGCATCCGGATACCGGCCAGGGGCTGCCTTCCAGCCCGACGTCCCTCGGCCTCCTTGCCGACTGTCTCGAAACCCGTCCTACGCTGCCGCCTGAGGCCCATAAAGGACGTCATCCGCCCCACCTCGCCGCCCGCGCAACCGCCGGCGAGGCACGCACGGCCCGACCATTATTGGGGGAATCGCGTCAGACGCTCTGTGGCGCTCTCAGCGGGCCGTTCGGGAAACTGGACCGCCTCCAACCGCATGGCGTAGCGCTTGGGGAGCCGCCGCCGAATAGCGCGGCCTTGCGGCTCTGCGAGAGAGCCCATCTGCGTGATGGTATACCTAGACTCGGCGGCCGTGAATGGTGAGCCGCTGAATCCACTGCCGGGTGCCGCTGGCCTTGACGCGGAGCATCAGACCGTTGCCGTCGACGTAGCTGCCGGGGCCGGCGGTGCGCACCGTGGAGGCCGATAGGGCGTTGCGGCATAGTCGCGGCATAAGCAGGTTCCGTGAACGTGTGACGTAAGCCCATCCGACGCATAGGCTGAACACAATGAACCCCACGAAAAAACTACGGACGCGCGGTATTCCGAGAGCCTTAGAGAGTCTACGACCACCGCGAAGAACCTACTTAAATACTATATTTATCAGTACGGTAAACGACTTACGGACTGCTTTCGGACTTCGGACTTTCGGACTCTTCTGAACATCGGACTAGCCGGTTGCAGGCGTCTGTGCGGCGTAGACTCCTAAAACGCCTTTACCACGGCCTTCAGAGTATCGTCGAAGCGATGCGCTGACAGGAATCGGATCGCCGGTTCGAGAGCGGACGCGGTCTTGCAGCGCAGCAACCGTTCCACCGCCAACGCGGCGACGTAGCCATTCTCGTCGTTCAAGGCTTCGCCGAGCACACCTTCGAACGCATCGCCGTCGAGGTCCGAATTGAACAGCGCGCAGATGGCGTTGAAACGGACTTGATCATTGCCGGTCCACTCGCGCCTGATCGGTTCCAGCCAGGTTGCGCGGCGTTCTCGCAGCAGCGTGGCGATTTCGTCGAAGACATCCTCGAATCCCGCGCCGACCGCCGTGATGGCGTCAAGGGCGCAACGCACGACGCGATGCGATGGATCGTCCAGAAGCTTGGCCAGCGCGCGCACCGAACCGCGCGCGGCGATCCCGCACTCGCCCAAGGCGAAGGCCGCGTTCATGCGCACCCAGGCATCATCGTCCCCTACCAGCCGCGTGAGCGAAGGCACCGCCGGCGCCCCGATGGCGCCAAGGGCGTAGGCGGCATCCTCGTACACCGTGGCGGACTCCTGCCAGCGCCGCTCGTTGCGGTGGTTGAGTTGCGCCACCAGGCGGCCGTTCGGCGCCCTTTCGTACGTAGGTGCAATCTCCCGCCCGTTCCCGCCGGCGGCTTGCAGATGCGCGCACAGTGGTTCGACCGCCGCTTCACCGATCGCCGCCAGCGCGTAGATCGCGGAAAGTCTCAGCGCTTCGTCCTCGTTGTCGAGATTCAGGATGGACAACAATTGCGGTATATGCGGTGCCGCCGCCGCGCCAAGACGGGAGAGTTTCTGAAGCGAAGCCACGTCCGCCGAAAGTTCCACGCCATCTGGCGCGTTCTCCGACGCGACCACCCCATCGAAGCGAGGCGCGCCCCGCATCCAGTTCCAAATCGCTGTCCAGGCGTTCGGGATGTCGTAGGGCGCGAGGCAGTTGACCGGTCGGCGCCACGCGTCGGAGCGACAGTCCCAAGCTGGTTGTCGGGGCGCGGATGTGCGCAAGAACACGAACTTGAACATGTAGCGGGCCTCATCGGTCAGATTCGGCGCGCCGGCATGGCAGATATCGAAGGCGGTCACGACACAGCTACCGGCTTCGATGAAGTCCGGCAGGATCGCGTGATCGAGGTAACGGTCGTGTGCGCGAAAGTGCAGGTGGGTGCCCGGGATGAGGCGCGTCGGACCCTTATCCGGCGGCGTATCCTGCGGGAAATAAAGAAGCATGGCGAACCGGGCACGTGATATCGCGCCCGCGACAACGGGCACTGCGAATCCTGGTGGAACACCGGCGACGACTTCGACCCTTCGCCCATCACGGCGTTGTTTTGACCAGCGCCGGCGAGCAGGCTGCCGTTCGCTCCGACCGGTTCGCTAGGATGCATGTAACGGTGGGGGTGCAGGAGATAGTCGTCACCGAGAATGGAGACGAGGGCACCGTGCACGGTGGGACAGTCCAGGATTCGCTGCAACTCCGGCACCCGAGGCAGCACGTTGTTGCCCATATTGAACTCGTGTCCGATGCTCCAGGCCATCTTGTCGTAGATCTTCCGATGCAAATCGGGGTTGTCCGGGTCCGACTTGAGGACCAGCACCCCGTTTGCAACGAACTCGCGGACCTGCTCATCGCTTAGCCTGCGCATCATGGCAGCAACCCCTTTGTCGTCCGTTGTAGAAGCGTTCGGGAACTTGCGTCACGCCTGCAATATCGCGGGTTCCACTCCACCACAATCAACCCAGTTCAACTTGTCCCTTCTCATATTCGCACAAAGGGAAAACGGCGTAGTGGAGGAACGCGCGACGGAGCCCTTGCACTGCCACCGCTTGCCCAGGCAGAGGCAAGTTTGCAACAAAACCACCTCGACACGTTCCCGTTCCTGCAGGCCTTCCGACCCGGGGATGGGTATCGCAGCGTGTAGCGTTGGGCAGAATACCTCGCCATCTGCCGGATGCGAATCGTAGGTGGTAAACACCAGCGCTTCGTCGCGGGTCATCGCCGAATATCAGTGCCATCGCTGCGCATCATTGGGCTTACAGGGGGGGTTGAACGGTTTGGGCTTGGCGTAGGGGTTCAGCTCGCATTCGAGATCATCGCGATCAATTGAGATACGGTCGCACACGGTCAGTGGAAAGCGCGCCAGGGACTCCGGCGATACCGACCGCCATATGTTGATGCCCAGTACGCGTCGGTCCGTCCGCATCCCAATAGTGGTCCAACGCCAAGAGGACGCGGTCGCCTCGAGGACGGCAAGCCCGCCGTCGAGGCCACCGTCCTCGACGCCCACGCCAACACCGCCGTCCGGCGCGCCCGCCCGTCCCCTCGCCTAAGGCCAGCACCGTAGCCGCCGAGCACATGCAGCACGCCCTCGGCGAACTGAGCTCCTGACCTCTCCAACTCCACCGGAACCGGCCCGGCGCTCCGCCTGGGCATCGCGTACCCCACCCCTACTGGGTGGCTACCGTCCCAACCTCTCCAGAGCACGCGCCGGCGTCAGCTCTTCCACGCCCAGCTTCTTTGCGACGTTCTGATATCTCGCGGTTGGCTCGTAGACCGTCGCTTCCAGTCCCACCACTTCCGATAACGCCGACTCGATCACCGGTCTCACGTCCTGCCAGTTCAGTCCCCCGTTGCCACATCCCAACGGGGGCACTGCAA
>JAKZVK010000922.1:0-6738 GCA_047516085.1 Bryobacterales bacterium | reverse complement strand
ACAGCGGCACGAAGCCGAGTTCGTCGACGATCAGAAGCTTGTAGGTGGCGAGCTTCTTCTGGAACCTCAGCAGCTGCTTGTCATCGCGGGCCTCGATGAGTTGTAAGTGTTCGTTCAGGCCGTGGAGGGGCGCACTCCTGGCTCATCGTCCACATAGAATCTGGGTCCCATGAGGGGGGCTGGTAACACGGTTTGACATGCGCTATCGTCGAGCGCATGGCGGTTCCCGACGATGATTTCTCCGTAGACGCGACGCTGACCGAGGGTGGCGACGGGATTTGGTCGCCGCCCAAGTCGGCACCGCCGGGCGCGCCGCGCGATTTCCAATCCCTGTATGAGCAGCAACGGGCTCGGGCGGAGGCGGCGGAGGCGCGCTGTGAGGAGCTGCACTGGGCGGAGGTGCAGGCCCGTAGCGAGGCGGGCCAATGGAAGTGGCAGTTTGAGTCCTCCCGGCGCAAGCGGCAGGCGGCTGTCGAGGAGACCAAGGAGGCCCGCCGCGCGGCACGGGATGTGCCTTCGTTGCAGGCCGAGGTGGCGCGCCTGACGAAGTTGCTTTCCGACGCCGGTTTCGAGACGGGCAATCGCACTGCCAGCGTATCGAGGCGCAAGGCCGGGCGGGAGCCGGAGCCCCGGGAGAGCACGACCGGATTGCAGCCCGGGGAGGCCCGCCGGTTACGCAAGGCCCTTGAGACGGCGCAGGCTCAGAAGGAGACGATCGAGGCGCTGCGGCATGAGGCCGGTTATCTGCGCAAGGAAGGCAACCAGCTACGCAAGGCCGTCAAGCAGGCGGAGACCCACAAGTCGACCATCAGGTCGCTGACCAAGATGATCGAGCACCTGCGTGCGAGGCTGAGGGACTTTCAGGATCAGAGAAACACGATCAGGGTGCTGAGATGGCAGGTCGACGCACATGGCTCGGAGATCCATTCGCTGCGTGCATCCCTGAAGACGTCGGCGCGCGAGAAGCAGACACTCGCCTCTCGCGTCGGGGCCCTGGAGCGCCACCGTGGCGAGCGTCGCGCGAGCCGGCCGACGCTGTCGAAGTTTCGAGCCAGCGAGAACGCTCAGCTGCGTGAGGTCCTGAGGAGATCGCGGGCTCAGAAGAAGACGATCAAGTCGCTGCGCATGGAGGTTGGCCGGCTGCACAGAACCTTGCGGACATCGCAGACCCGCGGGGAAGCGTCGGAAGCCCGGCTTGCCAGGCTTCGCGCGATCAGGAAGACGCTGTCGGCGTCGCTGGCCAGCATGGACACCGAGTTGCGCAGGGTCCTGCGCCGATCGCGGCGCCAGAAGGCGACGATCAAGTCGCTGTCCAGGGAGAACGCCCGGTTGCGCAAGGCCGTGAAGGGATCGCGACGCCGGGTCGAGATGCTGGAAGCCCAGCTCGAGAAGCTGCGCGCGACCGGGACCGTGCTGTCGAAGAAGCTCTACGGGCGCAAGAGCGAGCAGCAGGACAAGCCGCGTTCGGAACGCAAGCGCGGCCAGCAACGCGGCGCGCCCGGCCACGGCCGCACCCAGCGGCCCGGGCTCAAGGAGCGCCCCGAAGAGATCAACCCGCCGCCGGATGCATGCGTCTGCGCACAGTGTGGGCAGCCCTATGCGCCGAATGGCGCCGAGCAATCCACCCTCGTCGAGATCGAGGTCAAGGCCCACAAGCGCGTGATCAGCCGCCCGCGCTTGCGCCGGACCTGCGAGTGTGCGTCCTCGCCCATGGAAGTGTCGGCGCCCCCGGTGCCGCGACTGTTCCGCAGGACGCCTTACGGGATCAGCTTTTGGGCGCGCTTCCTGTTCGAGCACTGTGCCTGCTTCCGGCCCGTTCACCGCGTCGCCGCATGGTTCTCCGGCCACGGTCTGCCGGTCTCGCCGGGGACGCTGGCCGACAGCCTGAAGCGCTTCGTACCGCTGTTCGAGCCGCTGTTCGAGGCGATCCTCGCGCACCAGAACACCGCGGCGCTGCGTCATGCCGACGAGACCAGCTGGCGCGTCCAGGAGCTTCGCGGCGAAGACCGGTCGAGCCGCGCCTGGTTGTGGACATCGGTCAGCGGCGACGCGGTCTGCTTCCATATCGACGCATCGCGCAGCGCCGAGGCTGCGCTCAAGCTGTTCGCCGAAGCCCTGCTCCACACTGTCATCGTCTGCGACCGCTACAGCGCGTACAAGCGGCTGGTGAGCCTTCTCGGGGGCCTTGTGATCCTTGCGTTCTGCTGGAGCCACGTTCGGAGGGATTTTATCGAGTGCGCGGCCGGCCAGGTGAAGCTGACCCGATGGTGCCAGGGATGGATCGAGCGGATCGCGGAGATCTACCGGCTGAACGAGGCGCGGCTGGAGCATTACGACCCCGGGCTCAAGCGCCAGACGCCGACGTTCGACGCGACGCAGATCGCGCTGATGGAAGCGCTCGATGGGCTGTTCGCGGACGCCAGGGAGCAGCTGGCCGCTCTGCCGGACCAGGCGCGCGAGGGCAAGGCGCTGCGCTCGCTGCTCAACCACCGCGAGGGGCTGTGCGTCTTCGTCGGTCGGCCCCAGACACCGATGGACAATAATCGCGCCGAAAGATTTTTACGCGGTCCGGCAATAGGACGGGGGTTGTCGTTCGGGTCCGACAGCGAGAAGGGTGCCGAGTTCACGGCGATCATGTACTCGGTGCTGGGCACGCTCTCGATGAACGGCATCGACGTCCTGCGCTGGCTGAACGCGTGGCTGACGGCGTGCGCGGAGAATGGCCGCCGACCGCCAGACGACCTGTCGCCCTGGCTGCCTTGGACGATGAGCGAGGAGCGCAGGCGCGAACTCACGGCGCCGGAATGACCGGCGCGATCGAGTGCCGCTATTACGGGCGCGACTTCACCACAGACGAGATGGCGCTGCTGCGTGCCCTGATCGCCTCCGATCCCCAACCGACCCGCACCACCTTGTCGAGAGAGTTCTGCCGGCGCATCGGCTGGCTCAAGCCCGACGGCGGCCTCAAGGACATGATGGCCAGGGTCACCATGCTCGCCATGCACCGCGACGGCGTGATCGCGCTGCCGCCGCCGAAGGGGCGACGGAACCCGCCCCGCCCGATTGTCTTCGGACCCGACACCGAACCGCCGCTGTTCCCCGCGCCGACCACCCTCGACGAGGTCCGCCCGCTCGACTTGCGCCCTGTCGTGCGCGAGACCCGCGAGGGCAGGCTGTGGAACGAGTTCGTCGCCCGTTACCACTATCTCGGATACAGGACCCTGGTCGGCGCCCAGATGCGCTACGCCGTCCACGACCGCAACGGCTGGCCGCTCGCCATGCTCGGCTTCTCCACCGCCGCGTGGAAGCTCGCCCCGCGCGACAGGTTCATCGGATGGACAGCCGAAATGCGTGAGAAGAACCTCGCGCTCGTGGTCGACAACCCGAGGTTCCTGATCCTGCCCTGGATCCACATCCCCAACCTCGGCTCGCACATCCTCGCCCTCGTGCGCCGCCGCTTGCCCGAAGACTGGACCGGGCGCTACAACACGACCCCCGTGCTCATCGAGACCTTCGTCGAAACCCCGCGCTACACCGGCGCCGTCTACCGGGCCTCGGGCTGGACCCATGTCGGGACCACCCAGGGACGCGGACGCTACGACCGGGACAAGCTCTACGACAAGCCCAGAAAGGACATCTGGCTCCGCCCCCTGCGAAGGGATTGGCGGCGCACCCTCAATCGATAACATCTCGCCCGTCCCGGGCTAGTATGCGTATGAGCGAACACAATGCTGGCGAACCTCTCCACGGCCTGAACGAACAGTTACGAGAAGCGCGGGTCCCTCTGCACCGGGAAGGCGGCGACGAAAGCGCTGTGGCCGGCGCCTTCTTACATCGTTCATTCCGGTAAGTCATGGGACGGGCCGGGGCCCGGAAAACAGTCACTGGGCAATCCTGCGCCCGTGCCGGTCGGTGCGGTCGCCGGCAATTCCGTTCGACCATTTGTCGTCGATACATCACGCTGCGCAATGCACGGGATTCAATATGGACGGGTGCCGATCGGTGTCGTGTTCCCGCAAGAGAGCATTTTTCGAATCGAGTGCGGCAGCGCGGTCGGCCATCACCTTCGGATGCGCGGCCAGCCGTCGCAGGAGGATGAAGGCATCCGGCGTTTCGAACCGGAGTCCGAGAGCCTGCACGCGGGTCGTCGTGTGGCGAACGGCGCTGAAAGAGGACACCAGAACCTGTAGTGGTGCCTGGAGGCAATTCTGCGGGATCCGGATGTTTTCGGGAGCGCGGCATGAATGCCGTGCAAAGGGGGAGCAGCGAATGGCGTCACCGTTGGATCGACGCGTCATGGTTGCGATTGGTTGTTCCGGTGGAGATAAAGGGAGTCGGAAGATTTTTCGTGAAGCTGTCATGAGAGCTGCAAGGCGCCGTAGTGAAGGGTGTTCCGCGATGCGCAACTTTTCCCGGAAAATCAGGTGATGTCGACCAACATCAAGCGACTTCTGGCCTACAACGATCCGGAGCACGGACGCGAGCTCATCGCTCAAGATGAAATCGCTTCCTTCACTCAGCCGGTCGTGATCCTGGGCGATCCAGGTCTCGGAAAAAGCATGCTCACCCGGGCACTCGGAGAGGAGCCGGGCATGAGATATGTCCGGGCGGGCACCTTCAAACGGACCGCCAAGCCGGACTCGCTGATCGTGGAGGGTGAGCGGATCATCATCGACGGGCTCGACGAGATCGCGTCGGCCGCGCCAGGCAGCGCGGTCGATTCGGTCCTCGAAATGTTGTCGATGATGGACAAGCCGTCCTTTATTCTTTCCTGCCGCGAAGCCGACTGGATGGGCGCTGCCGACCGAATCAAGATCGAGGACGACTATGGCGCAGCCCCGGTACTGCTTCACCTGCAGCCCTTCGCCCGGGAGGACGCGATCGTCTTTCTTTCGCGCGAATTTCCCGAGGTCGATGCGGAAACAGTATTGGATCACCTTGCGGATCGCGGGATCGAGGCTCTCTACGGGAATCCGCTGACTCTTCGCCTGCTCGGCGAAGTTGCGCAGGCAGATGGCCAGCTTCCCGAAACCCGCGCCCAGCTTTTCGATCGTGCCTGCCGGGTCATGCTCGAGGAGCCAAACCCCCGCCACCACGATGCTCCGCACGTCCGGAAAAGCGAGGAAGAACTGCTGCTGGCGGCTGGTGCGGTCTGCGCTGCACAACTGCTGTGCGACCGCATCGGCGTCTACATGGGCCCGATCCGGAAGACACCCGACGGTTTTGTGAACGTTACGGATATCTCAACCCTTGCCCACGGCGGCGGTGCAGCAAGGGACTCGCTCAAGACCCGGCTGTTTCGGGCCGAGGCGGAAAATCGCTTCGAACATATCCATCGTGTGGTCGCCGAATATCTTGGCGCCAAGTGGCTTGCGCGTTGTGTCGAGGATGGCGTGCCCGAGAAGCGGATGTTCGCGCTGTTCCGGCAGGGAGAAGGCGTGCCCACGTCGCTCCGTGGGTTGCATGCTTGGATGGCGCATTTCAGCGCCGGGCTGGCCAGCCGCTGCATCGACGCCGACCCATATGCTGTGCTTCGCTACGGGGACGCTGAAACAATCACGGTCGGTCAGTCACGGGAGTTGCTTGCAGCCCTTAAGAACCTGTCGGAGGAAGATCCGTATTTCAGGTCGGAAGACTGGGGGCGCCATCCAGCATCGGGTCTGATGCGTGTGGAACTCAAGGATGAGATCCTCGCCGTCATCGGGACGGCCGGTCAGGACACGCAACTGACGGTCCTTCTGCTGGAGGCGATGGCGGGGACAACCCTGGCAAGGAAACTCCGGCCGATGCTGGAAGCGATACTCTTCGACGAGAGCCGCCTTGTCGATGAACGGTCCATGGCGGCGGAAGCATTGTTCACCACAGGTATCGACGAAGATTGGGAAGCCGTCATTCTCCGTCTTCTCGGAAAGAACGATCAGGGTTCGGCGCGGCTCGCATTCGAGATTCTTCGCCTGATCGGCCTTTGCGCTGTCTCAGACGACACCAGCATCCTTACTGTGCTGGCGTATTTTGGGCTCGGCCCAAATCGCGACCTGGCAGGACAGTCGAACGAACTCAAATATGTGCCGGGCAGTCTCTTCAGCGGCCTGGAGGCGGGCCGGCTCGCATCGTGGCTCGACGATTTTGTGGAAACCGCGCGACCGTTAACGGAAGAAGCGAGCTTCGATGCGGAATGGAATGTCACACGGCTGGTGACAAGGCTTACGGCCCAAGTGCTAGAGGCCGATCCTGCTATCGAGCGGGAGCGTGTTTGGGAATGGATCAACTGGCTGGACAGACACCGCGGATACAATGACGACGAGAACAAGCGCCTGATCGGATTGTTGCGCGAGAACAGGGCGCTTCGTTCGGGACTTATCGAACATGTGCTGCTGACACCGTGCGCCCAGAATACCTGGATGGCGGGTCATCGCCTGTTCGACATTGGTCTCGATCTGTATCCGAAAGCAGAGGACGTCGCAGGGGCCCTTAACGCATTGCGCGTCAAGGCGGGCGATGGCGCGATCGACCGGGACACTTGGCGCGGTCTGTTGATGCTCGGTCGGACCGCCGATGGAATTCCGGCCGTGGTGCGGGATACTGCCGTCGAGATCGCGGATGGCGAACCAGGGTTATTGTCGATTTTAGACGAATCGTCGGAGTGCCGTGCGGCGGAATGGGAGGCCAGACGGGCCGAACAGGAAGCTAGGAACGAGGTGCGTCGGCAGGGGGTGTATCAAGCGTATCGCCATATTC
>JAKZVK010000921.1:0-6310 GCA_047516085.1 Bryobacterales bacterium | reverse complement strand
CTACGTCTGGTTGCCTATGCTCGTGCGAGGGGGGGAGACTTTTAGAGTACGCCTTGCAACACGCAGGGAACAATTGAGCCACAGCGCTATGACAGCCGTCTTAGAGCAAAGCCCTGAGATGACCGATCAACGACCTTAGAGAATTTTCAGGAATAGAATAGACAACTCTTGGGGCTGCCTAGCATCGACGCGCTAGCTTATAGCGAAAGCATCTTCGGATGCGGTTTACGTCATCTGTGAAACCGCTCTAGCCGCCAATCAGCTCTCAACGCCGGCCATCCAATCGGGACTCTTGAGCACTTCGCGCGCACGGCTGCCGTCGGGCGGGCCGATGATGCCGTCGCGCTCCATGGCGTCAAGAATGCGCGCCGCGCGGCCGTAGCCCAGCCGCAGACGCCGCTGCAACGTTGAGGTCGAGGCCTTGCCCATCTCGAGCACCAGCCGAAGGGCCTCTTCATAAGCCGGATCATCGAAGCCGGCCTCGTTGCCGCCGCTTTCCTCCGCCTCCTCGATGGGCGGCGCCAGGAACGCGTTCTCGTAATCGGGCGCGCCTTGGTCTTTCCAGGTTTGCACCACGGCGTGGATCTCTTCTTCGGTAACAAGCGGCCCGTGCAGGCGCAGCATGCGTCCCGAAGCCGGCGGCAGGAACAGCATGTCGCCTTGCCCCAGCAGCGATTCGGCGCCCATGGAGTCGAGAATCGTACGTGAATCGACCCGCGTGGCCAAACGGAACGAGATGCGCGCGGGAACGTTGGCCTTGATCAGCCCCGTGATGACGTCCACACTTGGGCGCTGCGTGGCCAGGATCAGATGGATGCCGACGGCACGCGCCATCTGCGCGAGGCGCGTGATCGACTCCTCGATCTGACGTCCTTCGACCATCATCAGATCGGCTAACTCGTCGATAACGATGACGATGTAGGGGAGCTTGCGCAGCGGCTCGCCAGGCGGCTCTTCCTCTTCCGCCCGCTTCGCATTCAGCTTGTCCACCTTGTTGTTGAACTGGTTCAGGTTGCGCACCCCGTACTCGGCCAACAGCTTCAAACGCCGCTCCATCTCGCGCGTCACGTTCTTGAGCGCGTTCGACGCCTTCTTCATGTCGGTGATGACGGGCGTCAGCAAGTGCGGGATATCGACATAGAGGCCCAGCTCGACCGTCTTTGGGTCGACCAGAATGAAGCGCACCTCATCAGGGCTGGCCTTGAACAGGATCGACATGATGATGGTGTTGATCAGGACGCTCTTGCCCGATCCCGTCGAGCCCGCCACTAAGACGTGCGGCATGGCCGCCAGGTCGGCCACCTTGATGCGTCCGTTGATGTCCTTGCCGACCGCCATGGTCAGCAGCGAGCTCTTGTCGGTGAATTCCGGTGACTCGATCACTTCCCGCAGCGAGATGATCTCCCGCTTGCGGTTCGGCACTTCGATGCCGATGGTCGACTTGCCCGGGATGCGCTCGACCATCACCGACTCGCACTCGAGTGCCAGGCAGAGGTCTTCGGAAAGGTTGGTGATGCGGCTGTACTTGATGCCGGGGTTGGGCCGGAACTCGAACGTCGTGACGACAGGACCCGGATTGATCTGCGTTACCGTGCCGCCGACGCCGAACTCCTCGAACTTGGTGCAGATCTGGCGGGCGACCTCGTGCAGTTCTTCAGAATCGTAGCCGCCTCGTTCGTAAGGCGGCCGCAGCAGCAAAGTCGAGGGCAGGTGATAGGTCCTCGGCTGACGATCGATCGAAGGTTCCTCCTCCAAGCTCGGCGGGCCGAAGCCGTTGTGCGGCTCCGCTTCGGGCGGAGGTCCACCGTAGAGTGTTCCGTTCTCTTCGTAGGGGACGATCGGCGGCAGCTCGGGCTCGCCTTGCTCGGCGACTTCGTCGAACTCCCCGGCCGGGACATCGGCCTGGGAATCGGAGAGCGACCGGGAACTGGCGGCCGGCTCGGCAGCCGGAAGCTCGGCATCGGACTCGCGCTTTATTCGCCGCGTCTCGGCACGTCTCTCCGCCTTGTCGGCCGCACGCTCGCGCCTTCGTGTCCGCCAGGCCTCCCAACGCTCGCGGCACGCCGCCGTCAAGCCGTGCCCGCTAACCCACCAACGGCGTCCGCTGGCGATTTCAAACGACGAGACCAGATACAGCGCCACCACCCCCCCCAGCAGCAACACCAGCGTCGCACCCGTCTCGTTGAGGTAGAAGACCATCCCGTCCAGCAGGAGTGCCCCGAGCACACCGCCGGAAAGATGTGCCTCGTGCGCCAACATTGACAGCGGCGACAGCCCTAATGTCGTGCAGACCACCAGTAGCAGCAGGACAGCTCCCGCGAGCCGCCCGGAGGGCGTCGGCATCGGGATCGACCGCACCCAACGCCAGCCCAGCAGCGTGAAATAGAGCGGCAGCAGAAACGCCCCGTAGCCCAGCCCCTGCAGCAGGGCGTCGCTCAGGTACGCACCCGGAAAGCCGAACAGATTCTGCGCGCGGCCCGAGGGGCCCGCTACACTCCACGACGGGTCGTAAGGATGGTAGGAGATGAGGCTCAGCCCGAACGCGACCGCCAGACCGAGCACGATAAAGCCGATCGCCTCGTCGAGACGGCACCGGCCGGTAGGTTGTAGAAAGCGCATTCTTCTTGCCCCGCTTGCTTCGGTACCGTTTGACCGGCCCGAGACCGCCGCGGCATCAGCCGCCGGTGCCGGGGAAGCGGAAGAAAAACGCTAAAGCCAGTACTATTATGCCAAAGATGACGCGGTAGTAGATGAACAGTAGCATCGTCGCGCGCTGCAGGTACCGTAGAAAGAACGCGATCACAGCGTAGCCGCTCACCGCGCTGACCAACACCCCGACCGCGAACGGCACTTGCAGTTCGGGCGCAATGCCTCCCTGGCCCCAGGCGTCGTACGCCGCCTTGCACGATGCGCCCGCAATGATGGGCGACGAGAGCAGGAAAGAAAAGCGCGCCGCGGCGGGACGCCGCAGACCGCGAGACAGGGCTGCCGCGATGGTGATGCCCGCGCGCGAGGTCCCCGGGACCAGTGCCACGGCCTGCGCGCAGCCGACCACCATCGCGTCGGCAAACGAGACGCGGTCAAGGTCGCGGTCGAACCGGCCCCTGCGCTCAGCCCACCAGATCAACCCGCCGACCGCGATCAGCATGAACCCAATCACGAACGGACTGCGCAGGGTCGTCTCGACATAATCTTCGAGCAGCAACCCGGCAATGCCGGCGGGAAGCGTCGCCGCCACCAGAAAGGAAAACAGCCGCTGGTTTTCGTAGAGGTCAGCGTCGGGCTCGTATGCCGCCGGCACGAGCGCCTGGCGCCCGAACGCTAAGAAACCCAGCCGAACCCACGTCTTGGCGAAGTAGACCAGCACGGCAGCCAGCGTGCCCAAGTGGACGGCGATGTCGAAGAGAAGTCCGGGATCGTCCCAACCGAGCAGCCAGGGAACGAGAATCAGATGCGCCGTGCTGCTGATCGGCAGGAACTCGGTGGCGGCCTGGACCAGCGCCAGCACCACCGCTTGGTAGATCGGCATCCAAGCCTAGTGGGCGACGGGTTCGGCGGCCAAGACGTTGATCAGGTTCCCGTCTGAGTCGTACTCGATCTCCTGCGGCTGGCCGAGGATTTCGATTTCGGGATTCCGCCTCACTTCGTCGAGCAGGTTCTCGCTGATCATCAACTCGCTCAGATCCATGCTGTTGCGGACCCAAGCGATCGAGATGTCCGAAGGATCGAGCTTGCCGCAGGTGGGCGCCATCTTTTCGATACACGTGCGGTCGTCGGCGAAGTGCAGCGGAACGTACGCGGCGGTCAGGCTCGACGCGGTGAGGGCGTTGATCCACGTCGGCTCGAAGTCGACCTTGTTGTACAGCCGGTCGGCGATCACGTCACAGAGGCCGATGCCGACCGCGTTGCCATTGCTGAGCGGACTGAGGTCGCGCGCGAAGACACGCCGGATTGTCGGTACGTTCTCCCACGTATTCGGTCCGCGGCGGCCGCTGCGGTTGATGACCTTCGTGTCCATGCCGGCGCCGCTGAAGTTCTTGCCGATCTCGTCGACGATCAGTAGGTCGAGTTCCTTGACCGGGATGTTAGCTTTCCACGACTTCGTCCGCGCCAGTAGTTCTTCTTCGCGCTCGACCACGTCGGCGGCCCCGACCGCGTGAACTTGGGCCGTGTTGTGATGGGCGTCCTCGAGAATCGCCATCCCGCCGAGCATCTTGCCGGTGCCGAGAACGACCTCTCCAACCGTGCGGATGATGCGCTCAAGGCCCAGGCGGAGCCCGTGGGTGTGATAAGCCTGTGCGCCGGCCCACTTGCCTAGACCGATGGCCATCATTTTGTGGATGCCGCTCTCGAGCGTGCCCTCGAAGTCGGTATGCCATTTGACACGCGCGCAAAGCATCACGCCATCGGCCTCGAAGGCATCCTTCGACATGACGACATCCACGCCGTCCTCGGTCGTCCCGAGTGTAACGACATCGAGGTTGCTGACGATGGGGCAGCCCATGGTTTCTTCGGTGATCTTGTAGTGGGCCAGCACGTCGGCCTGGACGGGTCCGGTCGCGGCGCCATGGCTTCCCATCACCGGGATGATGAAGGGCCGGCAGTCCCGCGACTGCCAGAAGTCCGCGACGGCCTTGGCGATAACGTCGATGTTGGTGATGCCGCGGCTGCCGACGCCGATGGCGATACGGCTGCCCGGCTTGATCGCCACGGCCCAATCGGCCGCCTCCATCTGGGTCCGCACGGCGGCGGCCACATCCGGCAGGCGCCGGTCGGGGAAGTTTTGGCGGATCGGGAGAAGCCTATGAAGTTGCATATTGCGCACTATTATACCCGGGAAGATCTCGGCGGTATACCCGGAAAGAGGCGGAGGGTCGCGATGGAAGTTTGGAGCGGCTACGTCCAGTCGGCCATGCCCCCCGACCGTCCGAGGCCCAACCGCTTGCAGGTTTGACAGCCACTCCGACGCCCGCTACGATCAAACGAAAGGCTCTTTGCCGCACCCATCCGCGCTCGTAGCTCAGTTGGATAGAGCGTCTGGCTACGAACCAGAAGGTCGCGTGTTCGAATCACGCCGAGCGCACCACCTAATTCTTCCCTGTCAACAACTTCCGGACCGGTTCTGATGTCGCCCTCCTCGGACGGAGCGGGATGTGCCCGGAATTGTGCTGTTTGTGGATTGCCGAGGACCACTGCCGCGATGGAAAGCGGCCTCACCGATCACGTCTGGTCAATCGAGGACCTGATTTCCGCATGACCACGCGAAGACCCCACTACCCGCCAACCCGGGCCCAACCGGGTTCGGCGCAACAGCTGTCCGTCCATGGGGGGGCAGACCCGGCTCGCTCGGCCACTGCCAACGCCGCCGAGCCGCCTTCGAAACGCGGCGAAATCGAATCGGGACGGAATCAAATGGGGCCGGGGAACGTCTTTTGATAGAATGGCGATCCGGGAGAACCTTATGAACAGCCAGCGCTTAGCCCGGTCGAGTTCGTTGGTCCTTGCCGGACTTCTGACCCTCACACTGAACACGCCTCTCGCCGCTACCGACTGGCCGGCTTGGCGCGGTCTGAGCGCCGACGGCGTGTCGGCGGAAGCCGGCCTGCCGGGCAAATGGTCGGCTACTGGCGAGAATCTGCTTTGGAAAGCCCCGATCGGCGGCCGCTCGACCCCCATCGTGCTCGACGGCCGTGTTTGCGTCATCACTCTTGCCGAACCGGACGATCCGGCGAAATGGCAAGAGCGAATCGTTTGCGTCGATGAGCAGACCGGCAAGATCCGCTGGGAACACCGCTACAGCGTTTTCCAAACCGATATTCCTCATCATCGCGTCGGCTGGGCGAGCCTCGCCGGCGACCCCGAAACCGGCTACGTCTACTCTCACGGCGTGGAGGGTATGCTCATCTGCTTCGACCGTGACGGCGAGATCGTCTGGTCCCACTCTTTCGGCGAGGAAGTCGGGCGAATTTCGGGCTTCGGCGGCCGCACCGTCGATCCGATGCTTGACGGCGATTTGCTGATCGTCAGCTTCCTCACCGCCGGTTGGGGGGGCAACTTCATTCCGCGCCACCGCTTCTTGGCTCTCGACAAGAAGAGCGGCGACGTCCTCTGGGTCTCGACGCCCGGCGGCGCTCCGAAGGATACGACCTACTCGGTCCCCGTGGTCCGTGTCATCGACGGCGAGCGGCTGCTGCTCGGCGGCAACGGCGACGGCGGCATCTATGCCTTGCAGGTCGGTACCGGCAAGAAGGTCTGGGGCTTCCCGCTGAGCAAGCGTGGCATCAATTCCTCGGTTGTGGTCGATGGGCAT
>JAKZVK010000920.1:0-6975 GCA_047516085.1 Bryobacterales bacterium | reverse complement strand
CCATTGCACGCTGATCCCGGCGATCCCGTCCACGCTTACCGTGAGAGCTCCGGTATTCGTGCTGTTCGCGGTGAAGAAGAATCGCTGCCCGTTAGCGTACGCGGATAGGCTGCTGCCGGACGTAAGGGTGATGGCGTTCGCGGTTCCACCAACGTCGGCATCGGGGATCGTGTAGTAGAAAGTGTCCCCGGCACCGCCGGTGGGAGCCATCCACCGTTTGCCATCCTGGGTGCGCGTGAGAACAGTCCCTGCGACTCCGCCCGGTGCAAACGTGGAAACTGGCAGTTGCTCCCCGACGCCATCCTCGTTAATCAGTGAAACGAGATTGCCATTGTTCAGACCGACATCGAAGTTTCCCGCAATGCCGAGAAGGCTGGCGCGGATTCCGTAGTCGAAGCCGGCAAAGTTGATTATGTAATCTTCACGGGCGGCTATTTCACCAGCGCGCAGCGGCCTATGGCTACCTCCGCCGCCTGCTCCAGACCTTATCTCGGCAGCGCCGGTCCCATCGATATCGACCGTAACCGGGCCGGTGTTGGGAGAAGCAAGTGACGTGAAGACGAAATCCGCGCCTTCGGGAATAACCGTAAGGCTGTCGCCCGTCGTCAACGTCAAAGCGTTGTTCGTGCCGCCGACGTTGGCATCTTCGATCACCCACCGGCTCTGCGTCGGGCTATTCGCCCACTCTGCTCCGGTTCCCGTCCGGGCAAGAACCTGCCCAGCCGCCCCCCCGGTAGCGAGACGTTCGGCTCCGAATACGCCGCCCGCCCCTAGGACCGCGAGGGTGTACTCAGTAGTCCCTACGTCGTTCCACGCGCCCCTGCTAAGCTGGAGCGGGCGTATCGTGTAGGTGTCGTTGAAGTCCTTGATGAGGGTGTACTGCTCGGTTGATACGATGTCGTTCGCCGCCAACAGAGCAGGTATCCCCCCCGCGCCTCCTATGGCAATATGCGAGGGGCCTATACCGTCCACGTCAACCGTAGTGTCGCCAGTGTTGCTGAGGTTTGCTCGGAAGAAGATGAATGTGCCACGCGGCACGTTCGCCAAAGAATCCCCCGTGGATAGGGTGATGGCGTTCGCCGTACCGCCTACGTCGGCGTCGGGGATCGTGTACACGAACGTAGTAGGCGAACTGCCCTCTACGATGTACGGAATGGCGATAAAGCTCCAGCTCGTCGCCTGTATTTGCAGATCGTCGCCGCCGGCCTTGTTGACGATGTAGGGAAGCGTGGATACCTCAGTGGATACCCACACGTCGAGATCGTCCCCGCCAGATACGGACCGGTTGTAGTTGAAGGCTGAGACTCTATCTCCGGGAGCATATCCCAGGTCGGCGGTGAGGCACTCCAGAAAGGCGTTGATGAAGTCCGGCTCTCGCCCTAGCCCGTGCTCGACGTTGACAGTACTGTTGATGGCTATCGGATTCATTATGGCGGGGGTGCCGGCCCGTAGCCCGCCGTTTCGCGCGGGGGAAATCCACCGTTGAGAGCCGCCGGTGGCCGTAAGCAGATCGCCGTCGGAAACCGTGGTGCCGCCGAGAGTTGACTGGGGCAGCCTGGCGTCAGCGTTGAGGAATGGCACATTATTTGCAGCGGTGCCTGCTGTTCTCTTGGCAGCGTTCCCTAATGACGTATAGCTAAGCCAGAAGCGGTTTTGACCGAAGCCCTCCGTATCTACGTAGGTGACAATTAGTCCGTTGTTGATGAAGGCATCGCCAACGCTCGCTTGAGCTTCTAACGACCCTTGCTGCCCCCTTACGAGAATAACAGCGGCGAGTCCGTCTACGGCTATAGACATCAAGCCAGTAGGCGACGCCTTCATCCTAAACATGAACCGATCGCCACTCTGCAAGGCGGTAAGGCTCTGCCCCGTCTCAAGAAGGATCTGTGTCCCGTTGCCGGTTACGCCTGCGCGGTTGATTGCGAAGTAGCGCCCGGTCCCGCCAGTACCGCCAGCGTTCTGAGCGACCCACTCCAACTCGGTTCCGCTCCACCCGAGGATTTCCCCCGTGGCTGGCGTTGCCGTGGTCGCAATCTGTGTCTCGGTAATGCCGTCGTCGGCGACCCGCAATCTTCCGCCGCCAGAGGCTATCGTGGACTCGCCGGCAGCGGCGAAGCTGAATAGCCCCCCGATGGTCAAATGCTTGCGAGGATCGGCGGCATCCGAAACGTCGCCAAGAAAGAGGATGTCGTTATCGGCGAGTGTCGGCGAGGGTTGGTTGGTCAGACCCTCGATGTCGAGCACGAGGTCCGCCGCGCCGGTGGTCGCGCCGCCGCCAAGGCCGCTACCAGTGGCGGTCGTTACCGCCGTAATGTCGCCAGCGCCTCCGCCGGATGGAAGCGTCAGAGCGTTGGAGATTACGTCTGCCAGTCCTCCCGTCCGCCCCAGCGTAAGGGAAATGTCAGTGCCAGAGAGCGCCAGTGCTGCGGTCGAGACGTAGTCGTCCGTATTCGGAGCGCTTGAAAGGTCGGTGATAAACCGCACGCGAATCGAAAGGACGTGCGACTGAGTCGCCGTCGTCGCCGCAATCCCGATTACCTCGTTGCTGCCGGATGTGACCTTCGCGGAAAGCTGGTCGTTCGGCGGACCACCAACGTCACCGCCGAAGAAGTTTCCGTCGATGCCCCTCGGGTTGTCCCCTACCGAAATGGCAGTGAAGGCCCGGAAGAGGTCGGCGTCGAATATCTGCGTTGACGTGTACGGAAGATCCGTGGCCGAGGAGTGAGCGCCTGTCAACTGCATGAAGGCCATGATGAACCTTGCGTCGGCAGGCACCTGAATGCTGGTCGCCCTCACCTGCAGGTTCGTCCAAAGACCGCCGAAAGTGAATTCCTCCTCGTCCGTGATGTCGGACTGGCCACCGCCCGCCGCTACGCCGAGAGGATCGCCCGGCGACCCGTCGCCGGTGATCGTGGCGTCAGTAGCTACGGTGGACAGCCCCCCTCCGCTTCCTCCGCCGAAAACTTCCTCTAGCGTTATGAAGGGGATGACGTCCTCGTGCGTCACTCCAATCGCGATATTACCGCCATCGGTGATACCGACAAACGCGCCTCTGTTGGAGCCAAAGGGGATCTGCCGCGAATTGCCGAGCGTCTCCAGGATGCCGACCGTCGTGTCGTTGACCCATACGGGAGCTGCTACGGTGGTTCCCTCGTGCAGCTCGCTTCCCCTAAAGAGCGCCGCCCCACGCCGGCCAGCATTTTCTCCGACGTATATCCGATACACCTTGGAGGTGTCGTCAGGCGCGGTGATGCCGGAGTCGTAAAGGAAGTTGTCCTGAGCGGCAGATAGCTGCCCCGGAAACGTATAGGTTCCAAGCCTATTGAAGGTGAAGGCACCGGCCCCCGCGTCTTCCCACTCCATCCCAACAGCGGTGCGCGTGAGTACCTGATCGGCCGTGCCCGCAGGCGCAAGCCGTCCGGTATCGAACACGCCGCCAGCACTGAGCAGCACAAGCTCCCCGTCTGCCGTGCCGATGGGGACTCCGAGGTTGGTCCGAGCGCTGGCTGCGTCGATGGCGCCAGTGCCTCCCTTGACCACTGGAATGATAGGGAAGGTCGTACCATTCGCGTTTAGCCCAAGAGGCGAAACGAGAGAGCCGAGACCGGTAATAGAGTCGTTATGTGCTACGAAGGTAAGCCCGCCGCCCGGCAACGTAACCGTGTTCGACGATACATCGCTTAGAGAGCCGGTGCGCCCCAGGGTAATGGACAGGTTCCGCCCGGACAGTGCAAGGGTCGCGTCTTCAACGTAGTCGTTGCTCGCGCCCGCAAGCGTGGCCCACTCCTTACCGGTGCCGGTCCGCGTCAGAACCTGACCGGTCGATCCTGACGGGGCGAGATGTTCCGCGAGGAACGAGTTGTCGGTTTGCAGGATGACGAGGTTCCCGGAGCCACTCCCGACATCGCGAGTCGCAGCCGTGCCGAGTCCAAGGGCCGAGCGCGCCGGGACCGCATCGAGCGTGAGCGGATCGCCACTCGTGCCGTCGCCACCGAACGAGGTATCCGTCGCAACCGTCAGCAGCCCCCCACCCATTCCGGTCTGGTCGGCCCACGTCAGAGCCGACCCATCCCAAGAGAGAACCTGACTCGTCCCCGGCGCGTTGGATGCTGCCAACTTCGGTTCGGTCACCACGTCGTCGGCAAGCTGGAGAGTCGTGATCGAATCGTCTGCGACACCTAGCGGGTCGCCACTGACGCCGGTACCGCTAAGTGTGCCATCGCTAGCGACGGTGCCCATGCCCGTCTGGTCAACCCATTCCTGGCCAGATGCTGTCCACCCCAGCACCTGATTCGCGGTGCCACCGGACGCTATCTTTGCAACCGGAAGCACCGCGGTATTTGTAGGTTGCGCCCAATTGGCGGTGGTGTAGAGGCGAATCCCGCCCATGTCGAAGCTACGCAATTCATTCGGGTTGGCGTCATCCCACATCAACAGGCGGTCAAAGAAACTTGCGCCAGACTGAGGAGCGTTTTGCAGGCGGTTCAGGAGTCGCGCGTCTACGTCGGCGTCGCTATACCCGGCCGGAGGAACGATCCACTCAAACCTACTGGAGCCGGCGTCGAAGCTGAGCACCTGCGCGTCCGCCGGTACATTCGTCGCGTCGAGCTTCGCCTCGGTCACGCCTTCATCGACGATCCCTACGATGATATTCCCGGATGTCCCGCCGCCTTCAAGACCCTCGTTAGCCGTTAGGCCGGTAAGCGTTCCTACGCCGACCGGCGTCGCCCACTCTTGCCCCGTGGCGGTCCTGGTGAGCAACTGCCCGGCCGCACCGCCCGTCGCTATTTGCTCGGTAGCGAGTAGGCCGGTAGCGTCGAGGATCGGAACGTGGCGGAAGCGATTGGAGGCCCCGATGGTGGCGGGGGTGTAGTCCGATGGGCTGGTGTCGGTGTAGATGTAGAGGATGGAGTCCACGATCGCCGAGTCGCCGAAGGCAAACGTGGACGCCCCGGTGAAGGTGTCCCCGCCCACGCCCCGAAACGCCGGGATGTCGGTGAAGCTCACGGAGGCGGTCGTGCCGTCGAGGTGGGTTACGTCGAACGCTTGCGCCACATAGTTAACGGCGAGGCTGGCGATCGCTCCGCCCGCGTAGGAGGCTATCGAGAGCGGATCTCCCGCGGTACCGTCCCCATCTACCGTCGCGTCCGTTGCGACCGCCTGAGCGCCAGCCAGTGGGCTTAGGTCGAGCGTTACGGTACCACCGGTCGTCAACGTGAACGTGGCGATGTGCGTAGTGGAGTCGAGGGCTGCGGATTGGAGTACGCCGTCCCCCGTCCCGCCCATGCCGCCGGCCGGGAGGGTGATCGTCTGGTCAGCCTGATTGTTGTACGAGATCGTGAGCGCGGTACCGGCGAGCGCCAGCCCGGTGACGAGTGTGTTTACCTCCGTCACCGAGAGGTGCAGCGCGTCCCGTACGCCCATCGCGTCGAGTACAAAATCGAGCGTTCCGCCCGTCTGATAAGTGACGGTAAGACCGGTTTCGAGGTTGCCCGTTACCGCGTCCCGAATCGCGTTCTGGATGAGGTGCTCGACCTGCGTCTGCGTTTGCAAGTTGTCGGTCGACTCCTCCACGAAGGCGGTAGTCGCTACCTGCGTCGTGCGGGTATGCGCCACGGCTGTGGGAGCCGTCGGCATGCCCGTTAGGAGCGTGTTGTCGAAGAGCGCCAGTAGTGCCGCCGTGGAGAAGTGGAGGTACTCAATGCCGCCCGTCGCGAGACCGAGCGTCACGTCCCCGCTCGTGCCTCCGCCGTCGAGGCCGACGCCTGCATGGACGGCCGTGATGAAGCCGGCCGCCACGTTCTCGACGAAGCGTGTCGTTGCGAGCCGATCGGTCGAATCTCCACCGGGTGCCGTGGGAGCCGTAGGCACGCCCGTGAGAGCCGGAGAGGAGAGGATGCTATCGATAGCCGCCTGCGCGATCTTCGGGAGCGTCACGCCCCCGTCAACGATTCCTACGGTGACATCACCGGCGGTTCCGCCGCCTTCGAGCCCCTCGTTGGCCGTGACCGCCGTGATGAGCCCGGACAGGAGTCCACCGAGGTCGACCGTAATGACCGTTCCCGTGGAAAGTGTGAGCTCAAGATCGTTGCCGCTTAGGTCCGCGCTCTGGAGCACCCCGTCCGCAGAAAGCGCGATAACCGCTTGCACCGCGGTAGCGACAAAGGAGGTGGTCGCAAGCCGGGTGCTGTCATCGCCGGCAGGCGGGGTCGAAGCGGTAGGCGATCCCTGGAAGGCCGGATTCGCGATAGGGGCAAGGGTGCCGAGGTTGAGGATGAGGTTCGCGCCGTTGACAAGCAGAAACGAGGCCTGTCGAGCAGCTGGCTGCCAATCGATACTTACCAACCCCTCGGACTGAACGTCGAAATTCAGCTTGCCGGTGCCGGAGTTGTAGGTGACGTCGATGTCGTTCTCGGTGTTGCCCGTGACCGCCGCCGCCAAAGCGAGAGCGATCCGCGCATCCGTCTGCGTCTGATCCAAGAAGTCGACGATCGCTGCCGCAAGCTCGGCGTCTCTTGTAATGTCGGCGGAGATCAGCCCGTCTGGTATCTGGCCCGACGGGCTCGCCCGCGCCCACGTCGCGAAGAGAGCCTCGATAGCGGATTGGTCTAGGAAGTCTGCGATCGCCGTCGAGAGCTCGGTATCCCTGGTGATCCCGGAGGGGATAAGCGCGTCCGGCACTGTCCCCGTCGGGCTCGACGCCCGCGCCCACGTAGCGATAAGCGCGAGCGCCTCCGCTGCTGTGATGCCGGGGTACGGCCCGATGAGACCGAACTGTCGGTTACTGTTCAGGATTGCGACATAGGTGGCGTTCGGCTGGAGATTGTCCACGGTTAGAGAGCCGCCATCGCGGCCTCTTATCAGATAGCTTTGAGAGTCTATCCTGATATTTACGCTACCGCCGGACGGAGCGACGGACGTTAGGGTGAACGCTATTATGTCGCCCGTGACAATAGGCTCGTAGTCCGCCGGTAC
>JAKZVK010000919.1:0-3383 GCA_047516085.1 Bryobacterales bacterium | reverse complement strand
GTGCCGCCTTTGGCCCGGCTGGATTTCGTCGATTTGCCCGCGACGCTCTATGCCGGAACCACGGTGCCGGTCGAGGTGAGTGCAACCGATGTGAGCGGGACCACCCGCGGGGACATTGAATCCGTTTTGAGCGTCAGCGACACCAGCGTCGCCCGGGCCGGCGTGGGCGAGGTTACCGCCTTGAGACCCGGGAAAGTGAAGCTCGAAGCCCGAGCGGAACGGGTCACGGCCAACTTCGAGCTGACGGTACGAGAGAATCCGGTTCGCTCACTCGAGCTCGAGGCCTCCCGCGAGGAAGGACGCACCGGGGACGTGATCCACTTCGAGACGACCGCGAAGGACGAGAGGGGACGGCCGGTCGCCGACGCTCCAATCACTTACACCCTGCAGGCCCGGCCGGACCCCAATCGCGCCGAAACCGTCGGTGCTGGAGCACCGGCACAAGTGGCCGACGACGGTCGCTTCGTGGCCGAGCAGCCGGGAATCTACACCGTGATCGCGATGTCGGGCCCGCACTTAGCCCGACGGAGCGTTCGGATCACCCCGCGCGACGTTCAGCGAAAGATCGAGCTGGTCGGCCATGCGCCCGTCGGGGACCGGGTGACCTCGGATCTCTGGGTCTGGGAGGGGGTCGACGGCCGAGATTACGCGGTTCACGGCACCTGGAACGCGGGGGGTCACGCGTATTTCTACGACGTCACCGACCCCTCCAACATGCAGCGCATCGATATCATCCAAGTCGACGCCCGGACCGTCAACGACGTAAAGGTCTCCGAGGACGGACGCATCTGCGTCATCAGCCGCGAGGGGGCTTCGAACCGGCGCAACGGCATCGTGGTTCTGGACGTGAGCGATCCTCGAAACGTGCGCATTCTCTCTCAGTTCGACGAGCAGTTGACAGGAGGCGTGCACAACGTGTTCGTTCACGACAAACACGTTTACGCGGTCAACAACGGGCGTCGCTGGGACGTCATCAACATCGAAGACCCCACCAAGCCCCAGCGGGTCTCTCGTTTCGAGTCCACGACGCCGGGCCACGCCATCCACGACGTCTGGGTGCGCGACGGTATCGTTTACCAGGCGGGGCGGACCGACGGCCTGGTCATGATCGACGTCGGCGGCGGGGGCAAGGGCGGCTCTCCGACGAACCCGGTGGAGATGGGCCGTCTGGGACAGCTCACCGGATGGAATCACTCGGTGTGGCCGTTCCAGAGCAAGTCCGCCGGCAAGTTCTATATCGTCGGCGGCGACGAAGCCTTCTGGGACAACCCTCTGGCGCCCGGCGTTGGCATTAGCTGGCAGGAACGGATTCCCTCGTATGCGAAGGGCTGGATTCACTTCGCGGAGTTCGACGACCCGAAGAACCCGCGGGAGGTGGCCCGCTATCAAGTCCCCGAATCGGGTCCACATAACTACTGGATCGACTGGGAAGAGGAGATCCTGTACGTCGCCCACTTCGACGCTGGCCTTCGCGTCGTCGACATCTCCGGAGAGCTGATGGGCGATCTCTATCGGCAAGGGCGTGAGATCGCCAAGTTCTACTCCGACGACTCCAAGGGGTTCATACCGAACGCGCCTTTCGCTTGGGGACCGCAACCGCACAAGGGCACCATCTTCTTCACCGACCTCTACAGCGGGCTTTGGGCAGTCCGGCTGCTTCCCAAGGAAGATTCGGAAGCGGAAACGACGAGCATGCGATGAAGCCGGAGGCCAAAACGATGAGATCCGTTGTGACGCGATGCTGCTGGCTGATGTTGGCGGCGATGCCGAGTGCCTTGGCGGCGGCTCTACCTGCGCCGACACAGCCCGCCGACACGCCCGATTCCATCGAAGTGACGCCGAGCTCACTGGAGCTCAGGGCCGGCGAGACGGCTCAACTGACGGCCCTGGTCAAAGACGCCAGCGGCAACGTCTTACCGAATGCCCCGGTGATCTTCTTCTCCACCGGCCGCTCCTCGGTGACGGTGACGCCGGCGGGCAGGGTGGAGGCCCGCCGCGCCGGTGAGCACACCGTCGTGGCGCTGTGCCCTTCGGAACGTCTGGAAGCCGACGCGTCGCTGCGCGGCGTTCCCGGGATCCGCTTCTCGGTCCCCGTCAAAGTAACGCCGTCTCCCCTCGCACGACTCGACTTCGGTGACGTCCCGGCAAGGCTCCACGTGGGCGCGGTGGTGCCCGTGGCTGTCACGGGAACCGATGTCAACCAGAATCGACAAGACGTTCGCGCGGAGCTAACGGTGAGCGACCCTTCGATCGCAAAAGCTGTGAGCTTCGGACCCACCTTTCAGGGTTCGACAGACGCACACCCGCAGTATCGTCGTCCTCGACCCGAGCTGTTTCCATCGGACGCAACGGGAATCTTGACGGCGCTGGCACCGGGAAAGGTAACGGTGACCGCGACCACGGCCGAAGGCGTCTCGGCGCAAATGGAGCTGAGGATCGACGCGAATCCAGCCCGCTCGCTCGAGCTGACCGCTTCTCGAGACGAGGCACGCACCGGCGACGTGATCCACTTCGAGGCGGTGGCCAGGGACGGCGAGCAAAGGACCGTTGCGGAGGCGCCCATCCGTTACATGCTTCAGGCCTGGTCCGATCCGAGTCGGCCAGAGACCGTGGGGGCGGGGGCGCCGGCGCAGGTAACCCCAGACGGGCGGTTCGTCGCGGAACAGGCGGGCCTCTACACGGTGGTGGCCATGTCCGGAACTCTCGTCGCGGAGCGGACCGTTCGGATCGCTCCTCGAAACGTGAAGAAGCGGGTCGAGTTCGTGGGTCATGCCCCCGTACGCGACCGCGTCACCTCGGACCTCTGGGTCTGGGAGGGCGTGGACGGGCGAGACTACGCGGTGCACGGCACGTGGAACGCCGATGGCCACGCCTACTTTTACGACGTCACCGATCCCGCCAACATGCAGAGGATCGACATCGTGCAGGTCGACGCGAGAACGGTCAATGACGTCAAGGTCTCCGAGGACGGTCGGATCTGCGTGATCAGCCGCGAAGGCGCTTCCAACCGGAAAAACGGGCTCGTCATTCTGGATGTAAGCGATCCGCGTAACGTCACGATTCTGTCCAGATACGACGATCAGCTCACCGGCGGGGTGCACAATGTTTTCATTCACGAGAATCATATCTACGCGGTGAACAACGGCCGGCGGTGGGACGTGATCAACATCGAGGATCCGAAGAGTCCGGCTCGCGCGGCTCGTTTCGAGACTTCGACGCCGGGCCGATCCGTGCACGACGTTTGGGTACGCGACGGGATCGCCTACCAGGCAGGCAACACGGATTCGCTGATTCTCTTGGACGTCGGCGGCGGCGGCATGGGCGGCTCGCCGGCACGGCCCGTCGAGATGAGCCGGTTGCCTCAGCTCACCGGTTGGAACCAC
>JAKZVK010000918.1:0-2955 GCA_047516085.1 Bryobacterales bacterium | reverse complement strand
GGACCCAGCGCGGCCGCGCCTACGGCGGCGCCTAGCGCGAACTGGGTGAAAGAGTCCATCGTTGGAGAGGTCTGACCAATCGTTGTAACGTATTGGTGAAGCTTCTTGTTTCTGGCCTGGGCCGCGTGTGCGACCCAGTCGGGACAGGGCCCGATTGATGATGACAGCCGCCGAGGTTGCTTCTGTGATCACGCGGGACGTCGTGGCGCGCCTCGCGGAAGCGTCCGCGGGCGCGGGTGTCTCCAGCCCTGTCGTTGTGATGGTCACCGGGCCGCCGGCCACGGGCAAGACCGCTCTGACGGCCTTGGAAGGGTTGTTTGAACAAGTACTGCGGCCGGCGCTCGAGGCCGGCACGATGAAGCTGGGACGGGTCTCGCTGGACTCGACGGAGATGAAGGCCAACGCGTCCAAGCACAAGGCGACGAGCTGGAAGCGGATGCAGGAAACCGAGCAGCGGCTGCAGCGCGAAGTGTTGTAGAGCCCCCTGGGCTAGCGCGGGTCGTGGCAGTACGCGCAGTCCAGCGAGCCCCCGGCTGCGCGGTGGCAATCCATGCAGGCGGCCATTGAAATGTCGCGCTCCTTCGCCAGCGCGTCGCGCGCGCCCACCCGGCCGTGGCAGCTCTCGCACTTCGCACCCGCCTTGCCGATGTGCACGGAGTGATTGAAGAAGACGTAGTCGGCCACAAGATACACCGGCTCCCACGGAACGTCCTCACCCTTCTTGTGATACGCGGCCAGCTTCTGAATCGCGTCACTCTCGGTCTTGATCGCGGTGTGGCAGGCCATGCACTGCTCCGTCCCGACGATCTCGGCGAAGTCGCCGGGCTCGGGCATGGGATGGCATTGCTTGCACTTGAGCCCGTTGCTCACGTGCGTGCGGTGGCTGAACGGTATCGGTTGTTGCGGTGCGGGGGAAACATGCTTCATCGGGGGCAGCCCCTGGGCGGCACAGGTGGCGGCGACGGCGAGAATCAAGGCCGGTGGCCGAAGTTGCATGGGTCGCTTCTCGCGGTACCAATCTTGTGGAACCACTTGTGGAACCACCTGTCAGTGCCGGAAGTTCCGAACTCCCGTAAACACCATCGCCAAACCTAACCGATTGGCGGCAGCGATGACCTCGTCGTCGCGCCGCGAGCCGCCTGGCTGGATTACCGCGGTGGCGCCGTGGCCGGCCACCTCTTCGACGCCGTCGGGAAACGGGAAGAAAGCGTCCGAGCCGGCCACGGTGCCCTCGAGCGGCAGCGCGGCCTTCATCGCGCCGATGCGGGCCGAATCGACCCGGCTCATCTGTCCCGCGCCGACGCCGACCGTCTGGCCCGCCCCGGCGTAGACAATCGCGTTCGACTTGACGTGCTTGACGACCTTCCAGGCAAACTGAAGCGCCGTCATTTCTTCATCGGTGGGGGGGCGCTCGGTGACCGTGCGCAAGTCCCCAAGCTGCAACGCGGCACGATCTTCCGTCTGCACTAAGTAGCCGCCCGAGATGCTCTTGAGCACTAGGCTTGGCGGAGTGGCTCCGACTTCGAGCAACCGCAGGTTCTTCTTCTGGGTCAGAGCCCCCAGTGCCGCGGCAGCGAACGACGGCGCCACGATCGCTTCCACAAACAGCTCGGCGACCGCCTCGGCGGTGGCCCCATCGACTTCGCGGTTGAACGCAATCACCGAGCCGAAAGCCGACACCGGGTCGCATGCAAGCGCCCGGCGGTAAGCCTCGGCGAGCGACTCCTGCTCAGCGCAGCCGCATGGGTTCGTGTGCTTGATGATCGCCGCCGCGGGACGTTCGAACTCCTGGATGAGGTTCCAAGCGGCGTCGAGGTCAACGAGGTTGTTGTAGGAGAGTTCCTTGCCGTGAAGCTGTCGGGCCCCGGCCACGCCGGTATCGCCTGTGGAGTAGAGCGCGGCCTGTTGGTGAGGGTTCTCGCCGTAGCGTAGCGTCTGCTTGCGAGGCGCTGCCACGGTGAGTCCTGCGGGAAGGCTGTCACCTACTGCCCCCGAGGCCTTATCATCGGGGTCGAGCGTCGCCAGGGTCGAGCTGATCGCCTGGTCATAGGCGGCGGTGAGCGCGAAGGCGCCCTGCGCCAGCCGCCAACAAGTTGCGGTCGAAACCTCACCCCCGTTGTTCGCCAGCTCGTCGCCGATGGCTCCGTAGTCAGTGGGGTTCGTCACAACCGCCACATCACGAAAGTTCTTGGCCGCCGCCCGGATCATCGTCGGACCGCCGATGTCGATGTTTTCGATCTTCTCGTCGAAGCCGGCGTCGGCGCGCGAAGCCACTTTCTCGAACGCGTAGAGATTGACCACCACCATGTCGATCAGCGGGATGCCGTGCTCGTCGAGCGCGCCCAGATGGTCCGCGTTCGAGCGTATGGCGAGAATCCCGCCCGAAATCCGCGGGTGCATCGTCTTGACGCGGCCGTCGAGCATCTCGGGGAAGCCGGTCACCTCCGACACATCGCGAACCGAGACGCCGGCCTCCCGCAGCAGGTTGGCCGTGCCGCCAGTCGAGATGAGTTCCACGTCGAGTTCGACAAGACGGCGGCCGAAGTCGACGATTCCTGTTTTGTCGGTGACGCTAAGAAGGGCTCTTTGGATCTTGGGCATACTTTGGGGTGGCTCGTTGGAGAAACGTGATTCTCCCATTCCCATCCGCGGTTTTGCAAACGACCCGCCCCGCCGAAGCGCGCCCTCCAAGGGCGCACCCTGCCACAGTCCCGCGACGGGCAAATGATATTCTGGGGACGCGGGATTGTGGAAGTCATGCTGTCACCGGTAGCCGTTGAACTCGGGCGCATTTTCGAAGCGCCCACGCACCGTGTGGACCTCGGGCGCGCGGCGCTCGTGTTAGCCCGCTTCGAGTACCCCGCCCTCGATGTCGATTCCTATCTAAAGAAATTCGATCAGTTCGCGAAGGATGCGCCCGCGCCGCCGGAGTCGGGCTACGAGCCGGAGCGTGTC
>JAKZVK010000917.1:0-14377 GCA_047516085.1 Bryobacterales bacterium | reverse complement strand
TGCCGCTCTTATTGTGGGCCTTGCCGTTCGCGTCGTACTCGATGACCGCCATGTGCCTTTTCACCATTCGGTATGCTTCCTATAGCATCTCCAACGGAATCAAAGGTCGAGCGGTTTTGCTTCTTTTGCTACACAATTCCCCAAACAAAGCTCTGGACATACCGAGCGACTGGGTCTTTGGGGGGTGCCGTCACCTAATCCTTGCCCCGGTTCGGAAAGATCCCCAAGGCGTAGAGGTCGGACGAGTCCCCCTCGTACCAAAACTTCCGCCACGCGGCGTCCACCTTCGACTGCCGCTCGGTACGCTCCACGGGAACGGGAGGGTCGCTCATGCGGCGGTGGATCGAGGCCGGTCTTTGGCGTTTGCTCGGTAGTATCGGTCCGGCCATGGTCAGCCTCCCGTCGGGTTGGGCGGAGCCTCTCCAAGTCGATCGGTTGCCTCTTCGCGATGCATCAATCCGGCTCTGCAGGATTTGCGTCGAGCCACTCGAGCACCCGTAGAGCGAATAGCCGCAGCTCCTCGCGGTCGGTCGCCAACGGGAACAATCCATCCGTCGTCTCGATGGCCATGTGGCAGCGCCCGTCGGCGTCGATCCGGGGGTGGGATATGTCGAGCAACTTCGCTACATCCGTATCCAGCAGGATGTGCATCAGGACATCGGATTGTTGCTGGTCGTCGAGTGTCCCTCCTCCCGCGCTCGCCACTTCGTCCATCCTGATCAGCGCCTGGATACGTCGAAGCACGGATTCGCTCGTTCCGAGGTCGAAGTCGGACACGATGAGTGCCGGAACATCCGGGACCCAACTCGGATCCGGAATGAAGCTGACGGCAAGCGACATGGCGTATCCCGGCCGTGTCGGAACGCCGAACTTGAAGGCCGCGTCGATAGGGTTGGTGAAAGGCTGCGCTGTCGTCATGTGCTTGTTCTCCTGGCTCTTGATCACCGGGGCATCCCCGAAACCGCACTTGCGCTTCGCCTGTGCGCATCGCGGCGCGAACCGGACCTTCCACGCCCGCCGGTCTCGCGGAAGGTGCGCCGGCCAGCTTTTCCGTCGGCGTGGTAGCAAGTGACCACGGATCCGTCCTCGCACACGACCACGGCGCCCCGCAGCCTCTCCAGAAGCTGGATCCGGCGCTTGCAAACGGTGACTTCCCGTTCGACGTCGCTGTTGCTGGGCATGACGCGTCCGTGGGGCGCTTGTGTTCCGCATTGGAGAACAAGCCCGATATCCCGGTCGCGGGACCCGCGCTGGCGCATCCGGGTGTGCGCATGCCGCGTGAGCTCCGGATTCGCCGTATCAAGGTCTACTGCGTGGTTTGGTCTCGTGGTGGTCATTGCCATCTCCATTTATTGTCATCGAGACAATTATGAGATCTATAAATTGTCATGTCAACAATATATACTCGCGCCCATGACCGATGCGTCGACACCAGAATACGACCCCGGGGACTTCCCGCCCTTCGCCGTGACGGTGGACGTGGTCGTCTTCACGATTCGAAGTGGTGCACTCCATGTGGCGCTGGTGCGGCGCGGCGACGAACCCTTCCTCGCGAAGTGGGCGCTTCCGGGCGGCTTCGTGCGGCCCGACGAGGATCTGGGCCAGGCGGCCACCCGGGAACTGGAGGAGGAGACCGGACTCCGACGGCGCGACGACTGGCACCTGGAACAGCTAGGCAGCTACGGCACACCCGACCGGGATCCGCGCATGCGGGTGGTGACTGTGGCGTATATGGCGGTCTGCGCCGACGTGCCCGAGCTGAGGGGTGGCGGGGACGCAGCGCACGCCGAACTGAGGTCGTTGGGGGACGTGGAACCGGGAACCCTAGCCTTCGACCACGAGCGGATCGTGCGGGACGCGGTGGAGCGGGTCGGGTCCAAACTGGAATACACGACGCTCGCGACCGGGTTCCTGGAGCCGGTTTTCACCATCAGCGAACTGCGCCGTGTGTACGAGATCGTCTGGGGCGACCGGCTGGATAAAGGAAACTTCCAGCGCCGTTTCCGCGACAGCGCATGCTTCGAGCCTTGTCTGGACGAGCGCCGGGGACGGGGAAGGCCGGCGTCCCTCTGGTCGGTTCGCGGAGGGAACCGACGTCGTCGGCTGGTGGTGTTGCTCGACCGACCGTTGGCTAGGCGGCGTCCAGATCCGTGATCCGACGGACGGCGAAGCGCAAACACTGGTATATTCATCGGCTAACGGCGTTCGCAAGATTTGCCCAGCGCCAGCGCCACCTGCCGATCCAAGTGGTGGGACAGGCCGCACTGGTCACCGATCTGGACAGCTGTGACGAAAGCTGGTGAAAAGCCTCGCGAGCACCCAGAGTACCTTTGTGCTGGTTCATCTGTCGCGTTGAGGTGCCGACGAATCAACCAACGTGCGCGACCAGGCGCTCGGGAGCAGTAAACTTTCACTCATTGTGGTCAACATGCACCACCACGGAAGGATGAGCAATGAACATATGGCGCCTGACGATCAAGACGGACGCACAGGAAGGAGTTAATCCTCGGAAGTTCTGTTTCGAGCGGAACATCCTTGGTGTCGGCTGGCCCGTCGATGGCGCCGGCCCGTTGGATTGGGCGACCTACGAATGGTTGGGGACGGAGAAGTACTACAACCAGGGGGACAAAGGCTGGTGGCCAGCGGCGAACGCGATAGGCAAAAGGATGCAAGTTGGCGACCTTTGCTGGACTCGGGACTGGAGTGGCCAGTACTACCTGGGTAGAGTCGACGGGCCGTGGGAATACCGGTCAACGAGCGAGCACTTAGATGCGGACGTTGTCAACGTGCGGTCCTGTCGTTGGGTGTCTGTCGGCACCGAAGACGTGGTGCCCGGAAAAGTCCTGAACAGCTTACGGGCCGGCAGAGCATTGCAAGCGGTGCATGATGGTACGGTCCTGTACTATTCCATGCTCCTATACAATCAGGCGCTTGGAAGGCCGGTTTATGACTTGCTCGAAGAGAATCGATTCTTAGACCTGTTCTCCCTGATATCCCCCGGAGATTGCGAAGACATCGTTGCCCTGTATCTCCAGGAGGTACACGGTTATCGGCTCATCCCCAGCACTCACCGACATGATACGTTCAAGACGGAATTTGTGCTCAGAAAGCGCGGGAGCAAAGCCTTAGTTCAAGTCAAACAAGGAGACATTACTCTCGACCGCAGCAAATTCGAAAGCGACCCCCGGGAGCCCGGCGAGTGGTTCCTGTTCACAACAAGCGGGCAGTATCAGGGGGATGTAGTAGCCCATGTGCATTGTCTCGATCCGGACACCTTGCGGAATTTTGCGATCGAGAACGTTGAGCTGATGTCCGGTCGCGTGCAGCAAATCGTAGACTTCTGTGGCCAAGGGAACCCGGTTGGCTGATGGTCTGTGAAGTCAGCGTGTCATTCGGCGCGAAACTTTGACCTTGTGCCAGGCCAGCGGGCGACGAAGCGTCGCAGTAGACGTCGAGAGTTTCCAATGATGTCGCCTTCAGGGCGGTCAACCTGGGGTCAGCACCGGCGGTGACGTCAGCGGCGAGGCGCGGACGAGTCTACACCGCCTCGTACTTCAGCGAACGCCGCAGCCGCTCGATGAAGATGTTGTCGAGGTAGCGCCCGCGGCCGTCCATGGAGCAGCGCGCCCCGGCGGCGCGCACCCGGTCGGTGAACGCGACGCTGGTGAACTGCGCGCCCTGGTCCGTGTTGAATATCTCCGGGGCGCCGAATCGCAGCGCCGCGTCGAGCGCGTCGATGCAGAAGGCACTGTCCATCGTGTTCGACAGCCGCCACGACAGGACATGCCGGCTGGCCCATTCCATCACGGCCACGAGATAGAAGAAGCCCTCGGAAACAGGGATGTAGGAAATGTCCGCGCACCACACGTGGTCCGTGGTCCTTTTCCTTCGAAGAGGAGACGTCCTCGTCCCCGAAACACCGTAGAAGGACGCCCGTGCTAGGCTCGGCGCTTGTCCGAGGTCGAGACGCCCAACGATGCCAAACGGAACGTTCAAGCGAGTGATCCAGAGCCCTCGCACGCTGCTACTAGGCATCGCAGTCGTGGCGGCTTGGTCATTTGCACCTTGCGCGTTGGCCCAGCCGACCGAGAACGAGGCGATGCAGCTACAGGTGCTGTTCGGTACGACCTTCGCGATCCTGTCTCACGAATTAGGGCACGCCGTCATCGGCGAACTGCAGGTTCCGGCAACCGGCCCCGAGGAGGACGTGGCCGATGGGTTCTCCGCCATTACGATGAGCGAGATGTCGGAGGAGCAGATGGATGACCCGAATCTCCGCGGACTCCTCCGGTATGCCTCGTTGCTCTGGTACCACATGGCTTCGCGCCCGGATGTATCGGCCTCGTGGCAGAACGAACACGCGCCTGACATCCGCCGCTTCTACAACTCGTTCTGTCTGATCTACGGCAGCGCACCCGAGCACTTCGAGCAGCTCGCCAACGAGGTCAAGTTCGAGACCCGGACGCGCCAGCGCTGCATCCGCGAGTACCACCGTCGGAAGCGCGCGTGGGAGACGATCCTCGAACCGGTGTCTCGGGCGGCGAAGGCCGCGTCGGCGGGCGATGACGGGAGTGTCGACCCGGACGGCAACGTAGTCGTAACCATTTCGCCCGCATCGACGCCGTTCGGTCGCATCGTCGAGACGTTCTTGGCTGAAGCGGGATTTGCGGACGAGTTCGGCCGCCTGCTCGAGGAGGAGTTTGCGTGGCCCCGCGATTTGAAGATCGAGTTCAGGGACTGCGACTCGACGAACGCCTGGTACGACCCGGGGGAAGGGAAGGTGACCGTGTGCTACTCAATCATCGAGATGGCGACGAACCTGGTCCTTCGGGCCGAGGACATCGCGCCGACCCTGACAACGCGAATGATGCCGATCCGTCGCTATGCGAAGGGCGTCGCCTATTTGGGAGGGACGTGGGTCGCCCACCTGCCCACCGACCAGGGTCTGGTGACGGCAACAGCGCGCTACGCGGCCGATCACACGTTCAAGTTGGAGGCAGGAGACGTTTTGGTCGTCGGGAGATGGGATGTCGAGCATGCGGGAGGCGACATGCTGACGCTCCACGTCGAGCCGACGGACTGGGTCCCGCGAGAGCGTATCGACGCTGACGGCAGCCGCGAGGCCATTGTCCAGGAGAGGCAGCGCAGCTTGGTGCGGATGCTGGGACCGGATACCGTGGACTCCGGCGGCGTGATCTGGCGTCGCGGAAACGAGAACGCCGGGGAGTCCCAGCGGGAGCGGTAGCCGGGAGGCCGATCAGAACAGCCGTACATATGCCCCGCAACGGGTTGACAGCTCACAAAGGACTACGCCCCACGCATCGCTCGCGTATCGGACTCCCCACGAGTACCTTGTCGTTCTGGAGGCCGCGTAGTCTTCAGCGCCATATGTGTTGAGCCGGTTGTTGAGCCGGTACAAATCATTGCACCGGTAGGTGCGCACGACTAGAGTCCTGGTTGCAGGCCGCTTGTCAACCCACTTGGAGACAAGGGTATGAAACCTAACGATACGGCACCGGGCGGATGCGTCCGGCGGTGGCTTCTCGTCTTCGTGATGGTCGCGGCGTTGCTGCCACTGATCGCGACGACCGCCGCCGAGGACGATGCGCCGTCCGTGTCCGACCATTGGAACGTCATCGACGCGTACAACGATGCGACCCAAGCGTACTGGACGAAGCAATCCGAGATACGCAACGCGGACGTCTCGGCCGAAGAGAAGGAACGTCGGCAGCAGGACCTCGGGCCGGCGCCCGACGTTGCCCCTGCGGTCGCTGCCGCGACGGCCATCGTCGAATCGAACGGAGAACGATCGCTGGACGCGGCCGAGTTCCTTCTGAATCGGACGCTCCCGACGGGCGAATGGCAGCAGTTGGCCTTCGACGCGGTGGTGGCACACATCGGCCCGGACTGGTCGCTGGTCCGGGACTACGTCGAATCCCAGGCGGCGTGGTTGGAGGCGGCACAAGCCGAGTCACGGGATGAAGCGGCGCGGCGACTCCTTCAACTGGGTGTGGAACCGCCCACCCTGCACGCGGTCGCAGCGGCGAGAGCCATCGTCGAATCGGGTCACGAGCGTGCCATCGACGCCGCCGAGTTTCTCATGGATCAAACCTATGCCGTGGGCCGGGGCGGCGCGGCGATGTTCTCGTGGTGGCTACGACCCAGTGCGGAACTCGGCGAAGCCGCCCTGGTGGAACTGATCGGCCCGGACTGGACCGTGGTCCGAGACTATGTGGACGAGTCGAACTCGCGGTAGGCAGCGGAGCAAGCGATTCGCGCGGCGGATACCGACGAGGAAGACAGGACGCGCGGCTTGCGGGAGTTGGGCGACGCGCCGATAGTCCACCGCGCCACGGCCGCCGCCCTGGCCATCGTCGACGCCGGAGGCACCCATGCGAAGACCCGCGAGGCCGCCGAATTCCTGCTCGACAATCCGACGCGCGGCGGGGCTGCCAAGGCGCTCCGGGGTGCCCAGGCGCTCGCCGCCCACTTTCCAGACTACGACCAATGGCCGCTCCGGCTCAAGCAGGTCAATGGTCTGTCGTCCGTGTTCGAGCCCGGCAAGTCGTTCATCATCGACATCGCGGAGACCCTCAAAGACCCGCTGGCGCGGGCGACCGCTCGGTATTTCGCGGCCAGCTACCTGATCCAGTCGGCGAACAGCCAACAGATCAGCGCCGAGGAGCGCATCGCCCAGCGAGAAAGGGCGGAGGAACTCGCGACGGGCTTGAGCGCCGGAATGGGGACCGAGACGTTCGTGTTGACGAAGCAGGGAGCGGACGGGACCGACACGCCGATGACGTTCGCGGATGCCGAGGCGGAATTGCTCTACAGCCTCCACTCGACCATGGTCGGCAGCGTCGTCTCCGACGTCACGGGGCGACGTGTCGATGGCACCGAGGATCCTGGTCGACTTCTGGGCGACCTGGTGCGGGCCGTGCATCGCGGCGTTCCCCAAGCTTCGCGAGATGGCCGACGACCTGCCGAAGGAACGCTTTCAGACCATCGGCGTTAGCGTGGACGGAGAACTCGACACGGTGACGGACTACCTCGCTGACAACCCGCTGCCATGGGTAGTCTGGCACGTCGGCGAGGACAGCGAGATCGTTCGCAAGTGGCGGATCACCGGCTTTCCGACCTACGTATTGATCGGTCCCAAGGGCACGATCCTCCACAAGCATGCGGGGACCTTCAACGCCGAGTTCAGGGCCAGGGTCGAACAAGCCGTGCAGGACGCCATCGGGTTCGCCCCGACTTAGCCATGGTCAGGAGCCGGTGCTATCTGTGGCGCAGGCTCCTGGCTGCCGCCAAACGCCTCGCCCGGGTCAGACGTGCGGCTTGCGCCACTCCGGAAACTCTCGCGCTCGTCGATCGTCGGGCCCGGCCGGGTCGTTCCCGGATTGGATGAAGTCGTCGAGGCTGTCGGCGACCCCGAACTTGCCTGGACGTTCCTGTGTCAGGAATGGCCATTCGAGGACACGGTAGACCGACCGCTCGAAAGGTTGAACGCCGGGGGGCGTGACGAGGTTCTATCGGCGGCCATAGGGTTCGGCACGACGTTTACGTGACCGGAAACTGTTATCCGCGGAGCTTGATCGAGCCGCTCCTGGTCAGGGCCGAGCTCCCGGAAAGCTACCGGATCATGCCGTGGCAGCATGTCGGATCGCCCTTGGGAACGAGTGCCGCCGATTCCCGGTTCGCGTCGCGGACTGAGGGCCATACGGTGCTGTATGCAGCGCGCGGCCTCGAGTGGCCATGCGCCTTGAGCCCACGGAGGCCTTCGATGACGCGGTTCGCGTCGTCCCGCGTGCGCACTGGGACCAGGCCGAGGCTGCGCCCCAGCCAGCGCGCGTAGCCGTCATCCACCTCCCAGGCGATCTCCGTCGTCATCTCGGCGATGAACTGGCGCTGTGGCGCGGTCGCGAGCTTGATCACGCCGACGTCGTCCTCGAAACACCATCTTACCGGGACGGCGGTCGGGCTTGACGCCCACTACCCCGCCTACCCGGCGACCGATCCGAACCGTAGCACACCCGCAGGAGGGCGCATGATTCGTGGCGACCACTCGGCCGTGCTGGCAAACGAACAGGTGGTCGGCGTACGCGAGGGCTGGCTGGCGGAGGCGGAGGTGCTGCGGCCCGACTTCGACGGTGCCGCCGGCGATCTCACCGGTCGGCAGCCGAGGGCCTACGTCGTCGACGGCGATGGAACCGGACCCCAATGCTTGTTCCCGGCGAGCGCATGGACTACGCGTTTCACAAGCGGTCCGATGCGTTGGCATTGACCCTCTGCTCGTAGTCGCGGTACTTGGTTTTCAGGCGAGGCTCTGCCGCCCCGTGCCGATCAGTGTGGTGATGGACGAAACGAGGAGAGCCGGATGGACATGTGCAGGCGGGGAGCCGGATGGCCGCCAGTTGAAACGTGGATTCGGTTAGGCTGGACGCGAGGCAGGTGCGGTTCGTCCGCGTCGTCGATTGAATCCGCACCGTGGCAACGAAGGTCGCAATGGATGCGAAGGGAAGGAAGAATTCAGCCGGGAGCTGGCTGCTGCAGCGGGTGTTGGTGCGTCTCGTGCTCGTCATGATGGGCGCTGTTGGATTGATCGGATTCTCACTGGGCTTCATGGTCCGAGAGTTCCCGATGGTGGATCGCGTCGTCGGTGGGTTCCCGGAGTGGGCGACCACGGCTGCGGGAAGCCTCATCCCCATCGCCGTAACAGCGGGTTTCTGGTTTTTCGTCGTTCGGACAGCGTCGACATGGGGCCGAGGACTAGCCGCGGAAAGACAGGTCGGCGACCGGATCGAGCATGCGCTCGTCCGCGATGGCTGCGCGCTCGCACACGACGTCAAGGAAGCCCTGGGATCGGGCGGCAACGTGGACCACGTGGTGTTGACCCCGGCGGGCGTGTGGGTAGTCGAGACCAAGGCGGCCTGGTTGCACGCGGATCGGTTCAAGGCAGCCTTGCGGCAGGTTGCGGGCAATGTGCAGCGGGTTCGCGGGAAGTTGGCAACGCCGTTGCCGATTCGCGGGGTGCTCGTGATAGCGGAAGACGGGAAGCCCTACGAATCGGATTTCGACTGGCAGGGGGAGCCGATCAAGGCGTTCGGGCTGGAGTCGTTCTGGCGGCGGCTGCGGGAGGAATGAAACGGGGATGCGGTTGCACAGCCCCGAGAGCTCCATGCACTGGCGCGGAAGGTGTGGGACCTTGGTTCAACACGTCACGTGAATCCCGAATCCTAGCGGAATGGCCTCGGAGCTTCGGCACACGTTCGCGTGCGATTAGGATACGGGGTGATCCGCAGCCCAACGCGAATATGCCCGACCGTACATTCGGCGACTTGATTCGGCTCGACCCGGCAGGTCAATTCCAGGAGGAGATACTTCGGCGAATACCGCTCGGCAACCCGGTATCCGCCGGAGGCATCGACGAATCCTCACTCGAGGATCTCCTCTTCAGATTTCCACGCTCGTTGCCGATTGCGGCCATCGACGCTACTCGGATCCGGTACCCGTCTGCCGCGAGCTGTCCACGCCTGCGGGCTACGTGGACGCCCTGTACATCAACCCGCTCGGTCGATTGATCCTGGCGGAGTTCAAGCTCTGGCGGAATCCGCAGGCGCGTCGGGAAGTGATCGGGCAGATCCTCGACTACACCAAGGAACTCGCGTCCTGGAACTACGAGGATCTCCAACGCGAGGTATACAACGCTACCCTGGTTGCAGACGACGCACTTGGAACTGGGATGAAGCCAACGAACACAACGCTTTCGATGCGGGAGCGGGAAGAGGCGCTGTTCAAGCGTTGGGAACAAGCGATCGGAGGCCCCTTCATCCGCGACGGCGTCAGGACGAAGTGAAATACTCCGGCAGTCCACGGCGGCTCTTGTTCGTCCTGAAGGAGGCCAACACCCAGGAAACCGTGGGGTGGAACCTGCGCGAGGAAGTGGCTGGCGGGCCGTGGGCATCGACATGGAACAACCTCACGCGGTGGACTCGGGCGATCCATGCCCTCCCCGACGCGTCCGCGTGGGAGACGCTGTCGGAGATCGGCGTGGACGAGCGGGTGGAAACGATAAACAAGATCGCGTTCATGAACCTCAACAAGCGTACGGGCGGCCGCGGGGTAGCGAATTGGAGCGCCGTCCAGACGGCGGCACACGGTGACAGCGGTTCATCCACGAACAGCTCGCCATCTACGATGCGGAATACGTCATTGGTTGCGGGAAGGGTGTTGCCGATCTCACCGCAGCGGTCATCTTCGGCAGGAGACCGGACTGGCGGACGACCGAAAGGGGTGTCTGGTTCGTGGAACTACCGACGGGCGGGCACTTGGTTGACTACTGGCACCCCCAGTATCGCATTCCCGCCAATATGCTCTGCTTCCATCTCGCGGATGCTATCCGAGAGATCGAAGCCGCGGTACACGCTGGGGCTGGCGACCCGTAAAAGACCCGTAAGAAAGGTGGGCAAACGAAGCAACGCGCCCCCACTTCCGCGGCCGAGTTGGATACCGCATCTAGGCGCTCCATCTGCCGGCGCGAGACGCCCGTCGCAGCCACGAGGAACTTGAGAGCCACGCGCTTGTCCCGCTTGCCGAGCCCGCGAGCTAGTGTGCCGTCTCACAAATAGGTTGATGTTTCGTGAGGCCGATTTCGTGCATAAAACCTACGCTGGGGGCCCATCAAGGCGGCACATCCTCGCCTTTCCGGCGTTTTTGCCAGTTCAAGCAGCTTCGGAAGGTTGAACGCAATTGTGATCCAGGACACTAGGCTCCTTGAGCGCGACGTTCGTTGACACTTGGGCTGCATTTTACGACAGGCGCTGTGAATCGCTCTTGATCGCCCCGCATGGCGGGGCGCCCTCGCGTCCCCGCGAGGCGCTCTAGGCGATCCCCCCATATCGGAGCTGAAGGTATTCGACCGTACCTTGCGTCGGTGCATTCCTGCACACCACCGGCAACAGATCCTCGACATACACACCCTTGAACCTCTCGGGGGTCGTCAACCGGGACCAGATGCCGTGAATGTCGCTGCCGAACTCTTCCAGGAGTGGCGAGGTCACGCGGTCCACCAGCTCGCTGTTCGCCTTGGGGGCGACGTGCAGGAGGGAAACGATGTCGGCTCCCATCTCGTTCTCGCGTTCCATCGCCGAACAAAGCAGTTGCTGCCGCATGAGTTGGTCGAAGGGGTCGAAGAACAGCGCGTCGTGTTCGACCGTTCCAAGCGTGATCTGACAATCGGGGTGTTCCAGATGGGGACGGTAGATCCGGTCCAGGCGGTCGGTTTTGCTCGAGTGGCGCTTTGACTTGCCGCCATAACTTTCGGTGTACTTCCACTCGCCGGCCAGGATCTGGGTCCGCCCGTCGCCGCGACGGAATCGGATCGCGAAGTCCAGACTGGTGAACCCGGCGCCTCTCGTTCGTTCATGGTCGGACGCGACCCTTCCGCGAATGTGCTCGCCCAGGTAGTTCTTGGTGCCGATCCACTCGAACGCGACGTGGGGATGTGTTCCGTCTTCCAGCGGTCCGTCCTCGCTGAAGGGAAGAACCTCGTCCACGTCGTAGCCGATCTCGCGAAGCACGGCTGCGAGTTCGAGCGGCCTACGGACGAACGGAAACCAGAAGTTGACGCAGCAACTCTGCGAGCAACAAAGATGGTTGCTCGGCGCGCCGTCAATCCCATCGTGCCAGCCAATCCCGCGTTTCGCGAAGTAGCGCAACGCGTCTTCGCGGATCAGCTCGTGGAGGTTCTCCCGGGCGTGATGCTCGTGCAGGCAGAACGGCCGGCGTTGGCGACGGTAGAGACCTGACCGGCAAGCCGCCTCGGTGAAGAGGTGTTCCTTGAGCGGTTCCAGCCGGCTCTTCTCTCTGTCACGGAAGCCCATACGTTGTACTCCTTCAGGCCTGGGAAAGACGTTTGAGATGTCGAGTCTCCCACTGCATGGATTCGAACCAGTGTACCAGAGGTCTGTCGAGGTGGTCAGGAGACCCCAATGGCCAAGCCAACACAACGACCCGCTGGCGAACCAACGGATGCCACTGCGGATGGAATGCGGAATTTTCATCGGTGTTCATACCTTCATTTCAGGGGTGGCGAAGTTACCCTCGATGGATGAATTTTCTTCATGAGCCGTGTAGTGACCGACGCACTACAGACGACTGGAACGGGACGAGCGGTGTGGGTGTTCCGGTAGGCATCTCTGGACTCCACGTTTGCCCTTGGGGATCCTTCGCACTGGCGGGTGTTATTGCGCCATTCTACTGACGTAGGTTCCCAAGTCCCTTGCGTCGAATCTCCCTGAATGGAAACGGACCAAAGCATCAGCGGTTTGTAGATTGGTACAGGTGCCCCCAACGCTTCATCGGCATGCTCAAGGTGCGCAGCCTTCGGTCATACCACCCCGAGGGCCACGGTGTCGGTAGTTGGAACCGTGTTTGTGTTCTTGCTTGGCTCTTGGGAGCATTCCACACGCCGTAGCATTTCTGCACGAGAACAAACGCCCGAAGGCAAACCCCGATTGTGGTTGGGTCCCGGCTGCGGCGGTTGGAGGGGAGGGACACGATGGCCGATCAACTGCTGCAAACACTCAAGGGCGGCGAGCCGGCACGGCTTTTCCCGGTGTTGGCTGAAACATCGAAGGAAGGCCGGGCCCTTTCCGTGTTGCTGGCCTGCTTCGCCAGCGTCGACGATCTAGCCAAGACGCTTCTCTCCACGTTGGGTCAGCGCGTAGGGGTCCGCTCGCGGGTCCGGGCATTTACCGAGGTCGTATTGCCCAACGCGCCCGAGGGAGTCTCAGGTCGCCCGGACGGCCTCGTCGTCGTCGAGACCGGTCGTCGATCCTGGAGCGCTCTCGTGGAGGCCAAGGTGCGACGCTCCCGACTGGAACCCGGGCAGATCGAGGCGTATCTGAAGCTTGCCAGGGCCAACTCCATCGACGCGCTCTTGACGATCTCCAACGACCTCGCCGCTGTGCCGCACCACCATCCAGTGCGTGCCGCACGCATACCGCGGGGCGTCGACCTGTACCACTGGTCCTGGACGAGCATCCTGACGCATGCCAAGGTTCTTCTTGCCGCCAAGAGCGTCCATGATCCCGAGCAGCGGTTCCTTCTCGACGAGCTTGTCAGGTTCCTCGACCACCCGAGCGCCGGTGTGATGCGTTTTGATCGCATGGACGCGAACTGGAAGGACATCGTCATGTCGGTCGTAGCTGGTGCGCCGCTCTCGAGAAGCTCCGAGGCGGTCACGGACACCGTGGCCAACTGGCATCAGGAGTGCCGCGACCTAGCCCTGAGGCTCATGGTGCGTGTCAACTCCAGTGTCGCGATCCGTATACCCCAAGCGCACCGGTTCGACCCCCAGCGGCGCATCGCAGACGATGCCGAGCGCCTCTGCGGAACATCCACACTAGCGGTGGAGTTCAACGTCCCGGACGCTGCATCGCCGATCAAGGTTGAGGTGGACCTCCGAACCCGCTCGATTCACGTGTCCATGACACTACGCGCCCCGGAGGATCGAAAATCCGCGCGAGCCCGGACGAACTGGCTGTTGCGGCAGATAGCCGGGAACGAACCCGCCGACCTCCACATCAAGGCTATCTGGCCCGGCCGGGCTGCTGCCACTCAGGAAGCCTTGGATGCGGTGCGGGCCGACGTCGATTGCCTACGTAGTCCGAATCCAAGACTCGCGCCGACGGCCTTCGAAGTACGCCTGGTCCGCGACGCCGGGAGCCGCTTCGTCGGTGCGAAGACGTTCGTCGACGAACTCGAACGCTCGGTGTTCCGTTTCTACGCCGAAGCTGGCCAACGCCTCAAGAATTGGCAGCCGACTGCCCCCAAGATGGTAGACAGTGCGACCGAAGCCGCGCCCGACAACGCACCAAGCGAGCCCGAGAAGCGAGATACGCAACTGACGTAAAGCCCGCTTCGCTTGTGGTTCATGACGCCGCCCACAGTGGGACTCGCTGGGTACTTGTGTCTTCGGACAACCTACAAGGAAAGTGCGCTCGCCTGTTCTTGAGAGTCGAACAATTCGTCTGGGGACCGGAGCCTGGAAAGGCATGCCTCCTGCTGACGCGCGACCGAAGACCCACTCACCAAATGCCAGGCACCCACTACCGCAATCAGCGAGGGGGAATGCCTTCGCCGAGGGGGGTGGAACGGTCGAGCGAACACTCCCCGCGGAAGAACGCCCAACTCTCGCACTTCGCGCCTGTCTCGTCGTTGACGCACAATCCCTTGATCGGCACGCCATCGACGCGGACGTATTCCAGCCGATAACCGTCCTCAACGCACTTGACGTCGGCGGGATTGGCCAATCCGGGAATGCTGGTGATCGGGGTCGACGACGACGCGCGCCGTTCGAGCGGTCCCTCGTCGT
>JAKZVK010000916.1:0-3129 GCA_047516085.1 Bryobacterales bacterium | reverse complement strand
TCGCTCTCTTCGCACGATGCAAGCCGCGAAGCGGCGCTGGATGTTAGCCTAGGGTGAAGCCGTCAGGCGGAACCCTAGGTAGCGAACTTTTGCACCAGGAGCCCTGAAAGGGGCGATGGAAAAGCCGCCACCCACCGCGCGCCTAAATCCCGGCGGCATTCACCTACATGGCCAACTGAGCCTAAGCGTATTACGAAGCGCTAGCGATTCTTGCTCTCGCGCTCGTAGTTGATGATCGTGTCGATCACCCCAATCTCGACACGGCGGTTCTTCTGCCGCGCTTCCGACGACTTGGATCTCATGCGCGGACTTGTTTCCCCGAAGCCCTCGACCTCGACCAGCTCCTCGGGAACCCCGGCTGTGACGATGTACTGCCCCACCGCGCGCGCACGCCGCAACGAAAGATCTTTGTTGTAGACCGCCGGGCCGAGGTCGTCGGTGTGCCCGTACACCTGCAACCGAAAGCCGTGCGAGGCCAGCAAGACCCCGGCGATGCGGCTGAGCATCTCGCGGTTCTCGGGCCGCAGGGTGTCGTTGTCGAAGTCAAACAGGAACGAGTCCTCGCCCAGGTTTACCACCATCCCCATGGGGGTGCGGCGGGTCTCGGTGATGCGGTTCAGGGCTTGCTGCATGCGGTCGAGTTCCTGCTCGCGCTGTTTGCGCAGACGCTCGGCCTCGGCTCTCATCTCGGCCGCTTCCTCGCGGGCGCGGCCGGTTTCCTGCCGCGAACGGTCGGCGTGTTCGCGCGCCAGCTCTCGTTCCAGCTCGGCTCGGATGCGGGCGTCGCGCGACCGCCGCGCCAGCTCCGCCGTTTCGGCCGCCTGGGCGGTGGCGGCTTCGCTCTCCGCCTTGACCAACGCGGTTTCTTGACGGGATTCCTCTAGGTTCTGAGCCAAGTTCCCAGCTCGCCGCTCGGTGTCGCTGAGACGAGCTTCGAGCGCGGTCGACTGCTGCCATACCTTCCACAGCAGCCCGATCGAGATCAAAAGGGCCACCGCGGTAAAGATCAGCAGAGCCGGGTGGGCCGAGCGCGACCCGGCGGGTGCGCGCGCTTCGGGAGAGTTCCGTGGAGGATCCGCCATCTGTCCTTCATTGTCGCAACCGGGGCGGCATGTATCAATTGAAAACGGAAAGGCGTGGTGGGTTTACGCACAAACCGGAGCAGGGCATCCCTCGCCCGGCTTTCACTCTCCGCGTTCTTCTATCCGGTAAAGGTGGGAATCGGTGCGCAAGAAGAAAGCTCCATCCGTCGGGGCGATCGTGGCGAACGTACGGCCGTCGACTTGGTTCTCCGCCAGCTTCTTGAAGCTGAGTCCAGGTTCGACTACGGTGGTGAGGCCCTCTTCGTTCTGAAAGTAGATCCGCCCATCGGCCAACAACGGTGACGCCGCGTATTTCCCTTTCAACCGCGCGCGCCAGTGGTTCTTGCCGGTCTTCGCATCGAAGCAGGAGGCAATACCTTGGTCGCTGACGACGTAGATCTCGTCGCCGGCTAGCAGCGGCGAGGAAGTCAGCGGGATACCCCGGCTCGAGCTCCACACCACGTGGGACTGCGTCACGTCGCCGCGCCCGTTGGGCCGCACGGCAAACAAGATCGGCTTATAGAAACCCGACGTGACGTAGACCAGACCGTGGCCGTACACCGGCCGGGGTACATTCGAGAATCCTTCGTAGCGGATGAACCAAAGTTCTTCGCCGGTTTCGACGTCGTAGCTCACGGTCGCGTCCGCGCCGATGCTGACCGCCTGGTCGCGGCCCCCGGCGCGAATCACCAACGGTGTGGTGAAGGCCATGCGCTTTTCCCGGCGGTCGGTACGCCAGCGGACGGCACCGGTATTCTTGTCGAGCGCGACCACGAACTGACGGTCAGTGCCGTCGCAGTTGATCACCAGCAGGTTCCCCGACAAAGCCGGAGAGCCGCCTTGCCCATGGCCGGGCGCGAAAAGCAGCTCCTGGTTGCGCCAGATCACCTCGCCCGTTGAGGCCGAGAGCGCCGCCGTCCCTTGCGTGCCGAAGTGCAGGTAAACGCGATCGCCTTCGAGAATCGGCGTCGGCGTCGCGTGGCTATTCTTGGCGTGCGCCTTGCTCGGCTTGTCCTGACGAAAGACTTCCACGTCCAGCAGCAGCCGCCCCGAGGTCTTGTCAAACGACACGGCCCGCAGCGACCGCCCCTCGTCGGTCGCCGTGGTCATCCATATCTTTTCGCCGCGAATCACCGGCGACGACCAGCCGAGCCCGGCGACGGGCACTTTCCAGACCACGTTGAGCGATTCGCTCCAACGCAGCGGCAGGCCGGTCTCGGTCGCTTGCCCCTGCCCGGTTGGGCCGCGAAACTCAGGCCAGTCCGCGGCGCCCGCCTGGGCAAGCAGCCCCGAGACGGCGAACATGGCCGAGATGACCCGCGACGTGACAGCAAAGTGCATTCCGAAACCGCTAACGTGAGGCAACAAGATCCAAAGGTAACACAGCTTCGTGCCGATAGCGGCCGGTAGACGGTAAGGCAGGCCGTGCCGGCGGGCCGCACCACGCAGGGGTACCGGACGGTCGTCACGAAGACCTCACTTTTGCCTCGGGCTCCTCGACCGTCATTCTGGCGGCCTCTGACTCTACACTGGCCGACAAGGGCGGATTCAGCCGTCAGCCCACGTTGTCTCAGAGCCTGCTGGTGGACCGAACCACCTGTACGGTTTGCCGACAAACCGTCAAAGTGGATTACTTCCGGATCGCCGACGATCCGGGCCGTGGGCGGACAGAAGAGCGTTTCTGGGGATCTATGCAAGCGGCAGTACTCGGGCGCGTGGCCGACCCGACCACTCGAGCGATACAATGGCGCCTTTGGCGAGGTCTCTTTAGCAATCAACTCGCCAGGCGAATTTCGTGCCCCTGAGCCAGGCGGGGGGGCGAAGGCGAGCGCCTCCCGAATGTCCTCCTCTTCCAGATAGGGGAATCGAAGAGCACCTGCTCGATCGTCCGGCCGGCAGCAAGCGTTTCCACGATCATGCCAACTGTCACACGCATACCCCGAATACAAGGCGTACGGATCTCTCGCCGACGTCGATGCTGCGCGAAATTGAAGTCGAAGCAGCGCGCCATGGCGATCTATGAGAAAGCCCTGGGAACAGAGCACCC
>JAKZVK010000915.1:0-4049 GCA_047516085.1 Bryobacterales bacterium | reverse complement strand
CTGGCCCAAGGAAGATGCCGACTTCACTCCGTGGCTCCGGTCTCACATCAAGGAACTCGACAAGACCCTCGGACTCGGCCTGACGAACCCTCGCAGCGAAGTCAGCGCCGGCGACTTCAGGATCGACCTGTTGGCGGGAACCGACTTCGGCGATGCCGTCATCGAAAACCAGTATTGAAGGAGCGACCATCGCCATCTCGGCCAGCTCGTGACCTATCTGGCGGACCGGGACGCCCGCTTGGCGATCTGGATCGTGGAGGAAGGAAGGCCGGAGCACGCGAGGGCAGTGGAGGTGCTCAACGACCGCGGCGTCGGTCAGATCTGGATGGTTGCCGTCCGGGCGATCAAGATCGGGACGTCTGCGCCGGCGCCGCTCTTCACGATCATTGTTGCGCCATCCGAGAGTGGGTTGGCCAAGGAGTCAACAGGGCGGGAACCGTCGTCGAGTGAGATCAGGAAGCGCGACTTCATGGCCGCGCTGATCCAGCAGGCGCGCGACGAAGACATCGCCTCGCCGTTCCGGGGCCGAACGCCCAACACCCTCGGAATGCTCCACACGTCGGCGAGAGGACAGAGCCTCCTCTACCGAGTTGCAGTTAATGGCAAGGACTCCCGCGTGGTCGTCACGAACACCAAGGACAGATGGCAGGGGGCGCTGGCCGCGCTGCTTGCGAAGCGACCCGAGTTGGATCGCGCCTTCGCCGAAACAGGTCTGTCCAGAGCGCTCGAATGGCCCGAACAGGTTAGCGATGGCCGTTGGGTGATTCGCTACACGGTCAACGCCAATTGGAAGGATGAAATCGACTCGGACAGGTTGCGTGACCTCAACCGTGCTTCGGTCGAGATGAAGCGCGTCTTCGATCCGTTCATCAACGACCTCGATCCAAGCCTTGAAGAGGGCTCGGGCGATTCATCCGGTGAAGTTAACGAATGAGGTGGACCGGCTGATCGCGGACCTCGCGCTCGCCATCTGAACGCCTAGCCGTCGCGCCGCGCGGCGAGGTACTGCTGGCGCGCGGCGTAGGAGAGCTGGCCGTCCTTCAATTGCTGGCGCCGGGTGCGGATCACCGGTCCAGTTCGTCGTCGCGGATTTCGGACGACGTGAGGAGTTCCTTCTCCACGAATCCGAGCACCGCCAACAGGAAGTACGCCTCGTCGTCCGGATAACCCTCGTCCGTGGGGACGACCCGCCAATCGGAGCGCCCCGAGGCGAGCTCCGAGAAACTCGACCCGGGCATGTGCACCTCGCCGAGGAGCCGTTCCCTGGCCTAGGCCCGTGCGGTCTACAGAGCCCTTGGTCCGCAGACAGCGGAGGAAGCCTGGCAACTAGCGAGCCGTAAACCCGCTGTACACAGAGCTCAAGCTCACGAGCCACCTGTCCCCGGTTTCGCCTGACAGCGCAGCAAGCGCCGCGAACTCCCGGGGAGCGATTCTGCAAAGCGACGTTTTCGCACGCGATTCTGCCTGGCCTGTCGATGCGGTCCGCCAGGCTGCCCACTCGTCGCGGGCCACCCTCGCGAGTTGCAGTTCAGCCCACTTTGCAGGGGCGGCCGCGCTAAGGGCCTTCTTGGCAAGCGCCCGGCGTGCGCCGGGTGGAGCTGCTTGCCACTCGGCCCACTTCGTCGGGGCAGCCTGGACCAGAGACCATTCTGCACACTTGACGGGGGCGGAGCGGATCAGGGTCGCCAATGCCGAGTCTTGATGGCTGGTTTCCCACACTGCCCACTCGCCGGGAGATTCCGCCACAATCAGCCATTGTGCCCATTGAAGCGGTACGGCCTGAACGAGTGCCGCTTTCGCTCTGGCACGGTTTGACCCCGGCGCGGCCGTCTGCCATTCGGCCCATTCGGTTGGGGCTGCGGTTGCGAGAGACAAGGCTGCCCAATTCCTTGGAGCTTCACCGATGAGCGCGGCCTTCGCTCGTGCCTTTTCGGCGGCGGACGAGCCGGCTTGCCACGCTGCCCACGCCTCTGGTGCTTTGGCAATTAGCTCCGATTCGGCCCACGCTTCGGGGGCGGCCCGGATGAGCGCCCGCTTCGCGTTCCTGCCTTCCGGCTCGTAGTAGTGTCTCGCCCATGTCTCCCAGAGTTCGGGGGCTTCTTCGGCCAGATGTGCGCGGGCGAAATACAACTCGGCGCCGATCGCGCGCCAAGCCGCAACCGGTGCCGACCGGATAAGCGCCGCCGCTGCCAGAGCTTTCTCCAGACCCAGAGGGGCTGCATCGAATCTGGCCCACTGTTCGGGATCGTTGACCGCGAGTTCCGCAGCGGCCCAATGCTGAGGCGCCGCATTCGCCAGCGCCTTCTCGGCAAGGATTCTCTCATCGGAATTCGCGGCGGATACACGCCAGCGTGCCCATTTCTCCGGAACGTATTCCGCCAACTGGAGGTGACAGAACTCGACTGGTGCCGCCCGGACGAGAACGGCCTTGGCTCTGGCTTTGGCCTCGGCCAATGCGTCATCGCGCTCACCCTCGATTCCGAACTCCGAAGCGGCGACCCAGACGGCGTACTCGTCGGCGGAAGCGACTATCACGCAGCGTTCGGCCCATTCGCGTGGTGCCCCGCGAATCAACGCCAGAGTTGCTTTGCTCTTTTCGGTCGAACGATCGGGTGCTGTTCGCCAGGCAGCCCACAGCTCGGGAGCAGCCTCGGCCAGTAGGCACTCGGCCCATTCGCGAGGCGCTGTCCGGATCAGTGCCCTAATAGCCTGGGATTCGATGTCCGACCGAACGCCCCATTTCACGGATCCTGCTAAGCCATGCCAGAGCACAAGACCGTTCTTGGCATTTGCCGCGCGCCGGAATGCCGAGAACTCGCGCGGCGCGCTTCTCACCAACCAGAAACGGGAGAACTCCGCCGGTGTGGCCCGAATTAGCGCTGTTTCAGCCGCAAGCTGCTCTATCGAGCCGATTCGAGCAACGCGCCACTGAGCCCATTGACGTGGGGCTGTGGTTGCCACGAGCGCTTCCCAGAACTCGACGGGTGCGGAGGCCTCGAGGGCCGTTGACTCTCGCCACGTCTTCGCGTCGTTCCACTCGTCTGGTGCGGCCTGAGCTAGTAGGAATAGCGCGAACTCCGCGGGGTCCGCCGAGATGAGTGCCGCTTCGGCGTGGGATTTCTCCCGCGACCCAGAAGGAGCCCTGACCCAGTCTGCCCACTCAGAAGGGGCGGCGGCCAACAGCAGGTCGGCTCCTGGGCCGACGGTGGTGCGCACGACGCGCAATTGCTCGAACTCCCGCGGCGCGACTTCCGCGAGTTCCACCTCCGCCTTTTTGTGCTGGTCGGTTCCTTCCGCAGCCGTCTTCCATCGGCTCCATTCTCCTGGAGCTACTTTCGCTAGGTGGAACTCGCAGAGTTCTCTCAAAGCCACCCGGCGGAGCGCCTCTTCCATCTGCGTGGAGCCGGCAGGGTGTCGGGCTGCCCGCCACGCCGCCCAGTGGGCTGGAGCTGCCTGCGCCAACAGCGATTCCGCATATTCCGACGGAGCCGCTCGTATCAGCAGGGCTTCCGCGGCTTCCTTGTCCACGGAGTCTTCCGGCGCCGCGGTAAGCGCCTCCCATTCCGGAAGGGCTGCCCGCGCCAACAACAACTGAGCGAAAGCGGCTGGAGCCGCCCGTATCAGCACCGCATCGAACGCTGCCCAGTAGTCCAAGGCTGTTCGCCCTATCGCGTTCCGATTACCTTCGGTCCCTTCAGACACCAGACTCACCCGCGCTCGGGTGCGCGTCTACTTCTTACGCCGCTTCCCGTTCGCGTCCTGGAAGATCTTGCCTCGTCTGGTTCGCCGATCACCTTTACCCATGGCAACGAATTGTAACGACGTTGTAAGGCGTGCCTGATGTGCGTTGCGCCGTCCCCGATTAGGTGGGGGCGACTAGGTCGAGTCTGAATATCGCGAACGGCCGCTTCCGCTCGGTTCCGGAGTTCCCGAAGGACAAGCTGAACATCATCTCCTGCCCGTCCTGCTCACGGGTCGAGAACGAGAAGTTCATCGAGCTGGCGGAGGACGTCCGGGAGATGACCCGCTACGCCGAGCGCCATGCGATC